>CAYNOE010000206.1:0-5512 GCA_964398745.1 uncultured Lachnobacterium sp. | reverse complement strand
AGGATGATTCAGGAAATGCGTGGGAAATTGCCTATTCCGAGCAGTACAACATTTATGTACATATCACAGGAGTGTTTAATAAGAATGTCGCAGTTCATGGGTCGAATAAACCGCTCACGCAAGAGGAAATTGATAAAATCATATCGGATTATGAACGTGAGAAAGACTGCAGGTTCGATATTAGACTGCATTGGAAGTCCACCTCTAATTCATAATAATAAAGATTTTCAAGATAAAGAGAAGCTTTTAACAGAGCTTCTCTTTTTTGATGGAGAGAATGTCATAATACATCCACTAAATTTTGAAATGCTTTTAGAAACATAGAACTTCAGAGCATTGAAGAAACAATAGAAACAAACACAGAAAGGAAAAATAAAATGAATGCAATTGTTGCCGTAGATGAAAACTGGGGTATCGGAAAGAACAATAACCTGCTGTTTAGGATTCCGGAAGACCAAAAGTTTTTCAGAGAAAAGACCATTGGCAAGATAATCGTCATTGGCAGGAACACACTAAATGGATTTCCGGGAGGACTGCTATTAAAAGACAGGACCAATATCGTTCTGACTCACGATGCCAGTTTTAAACCAAATGGTTTAGTCGTTGTACACTCAGTGCCAGAGCTTTTGAATACACTGAAGAATTACAATGATGATGACGTGTTCGTTGTCGGCGGCGGGAATGTATACAGGCAGCTGATTGATAAATGCGAAGCAGCATTTGTCACAAAGGTTAGTGGTAATTATGGTGCAGATACTTTCTTCCCGTGTTTGGATAAAATACCTGGATGGAGACTGATAGATACAAAAGCTGTAAACTGTGACGGGCAGGAAGTGGAGTTTTGTACCTATGTGAAACCCAGATTACCACATTTTAATATTTAGTGCAAAGGACAGGAGTGATGAGATGAAAGAGTGGATTGAAATTACAGACAAAGAGAAACCTCCAGTTGGACAGCCTTTGATTGTTACAATCAAAGACAACCTGCAAGGCATGCCAAACCAGCTCAGATATCCGGTGTATTACGTAAAGGATACAATGAGAAATCTGTATTGCTGGAAATGGTTGTGGGGCGACATGACCTACGATTTAATGCCTGAAGCGAGCGAAGTCATTGCATGGCAGTTACTGCCGGAAGTTTACGGCGGTACTGATAATGCTTGCACAAAGGAGAATGACTATGACAAATGATGAAGCAATTAAATGTTTTGAGATGGACAGGGACTTGCTGGTGTTTGATTCGTTTACTGGTGAGACAATTGAACCCTGGCAGCTTAAAGTGCACAATAAGGACAGTTACTACGACTATTTAGCCGACAGTGCTGTAATAATGATGTTGCAGAGAGAAAACTATAACACTGATGGCTGTAATACTAATTCAGAACGTGTGGTAGAATTTCCGTGTGCTGTTGGGGACACAGTGTTTGTGGAAGCTGATTGCCATAATGTTTTTTACAATATGGATTTTGATACAGGGCAGGTGGTATGCCCTTTTGTCGATGACTGTGATGCAGATGACTGTGAAAAAGAGGGAGACAAGAAACGTATACTCCGTACAACCATAAAAACTATTTACAATGAGGGCCATGGGTGGGAGTACACTCTTAATGGGCTGAACCTGCTTTTAACTACATCTGATTTCGGACGAACCATTTTTTCAACCAGGGAAGCACTGGAGCTGTCAATTGATATGAGAGAGAAGATGACAGTGAAAAACACGATATCGAATCTTGAATCAAGAATGAAAGAGATTCTGTCAGATGCAACTTCAGGGGAGAAAATCAGTCTGGAACAAATCAAGCAGCGAAATAAGTGTAATTACGACCTCTATTGCGCCTGCGAGACAGCAGTGGCCGAATTAAGGAAACTGAACAATTAAAGTATGTAAGGGCACCGGATTTAAAAGTCCGGTGTCTTTTGTAAAAAGACGGATTGGAGAAAGTAAAATGGGACGTTATGTTACTGATACAATAAGAAACCATAAGATTTACAGTGAAATTGTTTATGGGAAAATTGACAAGATAAATTGGGAGACAGATGAGGTTGCGAGGAAAGCACGCAGACATTTTGATCACCTGCCGGATTACTCCGTAGTGCAAAACAGTTAGTAAGTTTGAGAGTGACAGGCAGTGCGGTTTAGATTGGGTATGGTGTAACAGCTATGCCCAATTTTAGTTAATGGAATAGTGAGGTATTACTATGGTTAGTTATGATTCAAGAATCATATTTATAAATCAGTTTGGGGACATCTGTCTCAAGGGAGGAACACCAATTGCGCATCCTGCTATTGTTGTTATTCCGGAAGATGATATGTTGTTAAAATACGGAAATGCAGATAAGCTCATGCAGTACCTTGAAAAAATTGCCACGGCTATTGACGATGCAGTGCTTTTTGAGTTCGATAAGTTACAGTTCTCAAAAGAGGAAATTGCATACGTAATGTCGAGAATGATGGAGTTTACGGCAACTGGTTTTGTGAAGGAGTTTGCAGAACATGCAATGTTGCCAGACTGTCATGAATGGCTGTCAGCTGAAATGGAGCGCATACCAATAAATGTAGAGAGGATGGTTTAATGAGAAATGGCAGAAAAGATAGCAATTGATTCTCTTGTGTTAGAAGTAACAAGGAAATGTAATATGAACTGCAGGCACTGTCTGCGCGGCCAAATACCGGATGACGGACCGCTTTTTATGCCAAAGTCTGACATTGCAGAACTTTTAAGGCATGTAAAGCGTATTGGAAACATCACGTTTTCCGGTGGGGAGCCATCCCTTGCCGTACCTCAGATACGCCACGCTTTAACCACGCTAAAGAGGTATAAAATTCCGGTTATGTCCTTTTTCATTGCGACAAACGGGAAAGTGGTATCGGACGCTTTTTTAAAAGCCATGGATGATCTTTACTTGTGTTGCATGAAATGGTGTATCGGTGATACGGAAAGGAAAGATACAGCATCACTGTGCCGATATGCAGGGAGTGTGGCGTTGTCCATTGACCGGTTTCATGAGGGCATTCCCATGGAGAACATCTTAAAACTAAAGTCCAGAAGTTACTTTAGTGAATCAAAAATGGACATTGGTGGGAACGGATACTATTTAAACCGTGGGAATGCAGTAAATGCAGATATTCCAAGGAGCCAGCTTATTGAGCGCGAAGTATGTAAGCTGGCAGTTAATGACGGGGAAATTGAAACGCTGTACATGAATACGCATGGTGATCTGCTCGCAGACTGTAATCTTCCTTACAGTGAACAGTCACGTTATAGCATTGGAAAAATACATGATAAAAGCGTGTTTGGCATTCTTGCAGAATGCATCAATGCATCATAGGAGGATATTTATATGAAAGTAAAATCACTTGTAACAGCTTTTAATCTTACAGAGGGTAAAATCTATGAGGTTATTTTCGAGTACGATTCAGTGTATGAATTGGAGTGTGATGATGGCACATATTGTCGTCCAAAAGAATTTTTTGAAGTTGTTTCATAAAACAGAGAGGAGATTGAAAAAATGAAAAGTTACGAAGAGCAGTATATGGGAGCCTTAAAGGATATCTATTACAACGGGTATGCCGATGGCACAAACGAAAGGACAGGGCGTGCAACAAAGCGTCTGCCAAATCGGATTATCTGTGTGGATGTGGAAAAGGAATTTCCTATCTTACAGTCAAAGAAGGTATTTGCAAAAACTGCAATGAGGGAAATCCTATGGATTTGGCAGGCACAGTCAAACAATATTCATGATTTAAACGCCCATATCTGGGATGAATGGGCAGATGAAAGCGGCTCCATCGGAAAGTCATACGGCTACCAGATGTCGAACCGTGTAAGAATTAATGTCGGAAAGCATGACAAACCGGATTACAGGGAGTATGTATCACAGACGCACTTCGTGCTTGAATACTTAAAGGAGTTTCCAAACGGACGCTGGGCGCATACCACACTGTGGAAAACGGATGACCTTGACAGCATGAACTTATGCCCGTGTGTACACACAACTGACTGGAACCTGGATGGTGGCAGGTTGAACCTGAATTTAACACAGAGAAGCGGCGACATGCCATACGGCGTGCCGTTTAACACGACGCAGTATGCCATGCTAATGTGCATGTTTGCACGCCACCTTGGTGTAAAGCCTGGAATCCTGTTACACACCATCACGGACGCTCATATTTATGACAACCAGATGGAGGGTGTGGAGAGGCAGTTTAAGAACTATGATGCAATGATGGATGCCGGAAATGACATGGACCTTGCGGAAATGAAGCTTCTGCATGGGGAAGAGACGGCTGCGCGTGCATTTGAGGTTTTAAACGCGCCAGTACCCTGGTTTGTCATCGATGAGGGAGTTGCATCATTCTGGAATATGAATGAGGATAATATGCGGCTTAAGGACTACACCAGCTTCGACAAGATTGATTTCGGGGATGTTGCAGTTTAACAGAGGACATACTCATGAAGTCCAGTGAAACATTATAATAAGAAGAAACTAAAGGAAGGAAGAACATGCGTTACTGCACCATAAACACACTCTTGCCGGGGGATATTGTGGCATCATCTGTTATTGATAATGCGGGAAACATTCTGGTAAAGGCAAACGTGGAACTCACAGAATTTATTATTCATTCCTTGATAGCAAAGGGCTACCGTGGTGTCTACATATTTGATGAACTCTCAGAAGATGTTACAAGGGATGTAGATGTTCCGCTTGAATTACAGCTTGAAGCCATAAGGGCATTGTCCAATGCTGATATTGAAACATGCCTTTATGTGGCAAACCGTATTGTAGATGAATGTGCAGAAATGGAGTTCGTGACAACGGATTTATCACTTCTGTCCAGTTATGACAGCAATACCTATATTCATTCTGTGTCTGTGGCAAAGTACTGTGCCGTGCTTGGTATAAAGCTGGGTCTCGGGGAGAAGCGGATTAAAAACTTAACCGCTGCAGCTCTCTTGCATGACATAGGAAAAACACTGGTTCCTGTAGGACTAATCAACAAGCCGGGGAAGTTAACAGATGAGGAACGGCAAATGATGCAGATGCACGCTACATTCGGATACGAAATTTTAAAAAAGAATGCATCCGTGCCATCTGCTGTCAGGATGGCTGTTTACGAACATCATGAAAATCATGACGGGAGTGGTTATCCGAGAGGACTTCTGGGTGACGATATTTATGTCCTTGGCATGGTAATTCATGTGTGTGATGTCTATGATGCTATGGTAAGCAGACGATCCTACAAGGAGCCAATTCCTGCTGGGGAAGTGGTGGAATATATGATGTCAGGCTGCAGTACACTTTTTGACACAAGGATTGTGAAGACGTTTTTAAACAGTCTTATCATTTTTCCCAAAGGGACATTGGTCAGACTTTCGGACAATGGTGCCGCTGTTGTCACAGGACACAATTACGGATACCCGATGCGTCCAAAACTGCGGCGTATGACAGGAGAGTGCATTGACCTATTAAAGGTCAACAGTTTAACAATAGTGGATTTTATCCTTTAGGT
>CAYNOE010000205.1:0-5571 GCA_964398745.1 uncultured Lachnobacterium sp. | reverse complement strand
GGGAGTGACAGCAAAAATCATGTATTTTATCCCAAATACAGATTTTTGTATAGACAATGTTACCAAATTTCAACATCATCCTCTATATACAAACACAGCAAAAGCCATGTTTTGTAACATTTTTCCGGTGCGAACCTCCCCGGCATTTCATGTCAGCTTACCATTCGCACCAAATCAAATCATTAGGATTCCTTCGGGTTCATATGATGATTTCACCCCAAAATGTTCAACCTTAGTCTGATATTTATTCCCAAGATAATAAAACCTGAGACTGTCTTCCTTTTCATCAATCATAGACACCAGGCTGTCCTTTAGCAGTAGCAGCTGCGATGCATCAAGAATACATTCAAACACCGAATTCTGTACCCGCTGCCCGTAATTCACACATTCTTTCGCTACTTTCCGCAAACGTTTCCGTCCCGCTGCATCCTGCGTAGAAACATCATAAGTAATTAATACCAGCATAAAACACCTACTTCCATAAAAATGGCGGATATTCATCCATATCACCCCGGACAGTCCGGGCAAGCAGCAGTGCCTGCACATACGGAACCAGTCCCCACACAATTTTTTCCTTTAAGAATGGATGGGTAATGGTTTCTTTTTTATGACTCTGCCATGCATTAAAAAACACTTTCCTGCCTGCATCATTAAGCAGAATGGCATTGTCTTTCTGCTTCTCAAAATGTTCAGCCTGAATCGCTTTTGTATTAATTAACGTCAAAATAAAGCGGTCAGCTAAAACCGGGCGTAATTCTTCCATCAGGTCCAGTGCAAGTGAATTTCTTCCTGGACGGTCCGTGTGCATAAATCCCACATACGGATCCAGCCCCACAGCCGACAAAGCATTTGCACAGTCTCCCGCCAGAATTGTATAGGCAAAAGATAAAAGTGCATTAATATTGTCAAGCGGCGGTCTCCGGTTTCTCGTTGTAAATGCAAAGTCTTCCTTCTGGTTCAGTATCATATCATTGAAGACAGAAAAATACTGTTCCGCAGCCTTTCCCTCAATCCCCCGCAGCTCATCAAGTCTGCATACCCTGTCCGCATTTGGAAGGGTATCATAGAAAACATTTGAAACATGTTTAAGTTTTTCAGCGTCAACGCGGTATGCATGGTCACGCAGCGTCCGTTCAATACTCCATCGGCTGTTAAAAATCTTTCCTGTAATCATGTTTTTCGCGTATACGATGCTCTTTTCCTCGGAATCTGAAATACGGTACTGTTCTTTTCTTAACAAAACATTTCCATATTCCTTTCCCGTAACCCTTGCAAGAAACTTTCCCCGCGGGGAAAAGAAACTCATTCCAATTTTCCGTTCTGCACAGGCACCCATCAATGCAGGAGAAGCGCCTTTATAAGTAAAGCATATGATATTTTCCAGAGTATGCAGCGGAAATCTTCCAAGCGTCTGTTCCCCATTCTGAATTACAATGTTCTCGCCATCCAGTGTCAGATAACAGTTTTCTGTCATAACATACAATGTATTCAGTAGTTTTCTCATTCTGCCACAAAATCCTTTCTTCCGGCATCAGTCCCTGTTATGAATACTCTGCTCAATATATGTCCTTACATCCGGCGCTTTCTGCAGTCCGGGCAGGCAGAGATTTTCCAGGGAACAAGCTTTGCACTGTTTTGAATATTTCACATTCGGCGTATGCCCTTTCTGAAAGAGTTCATGCATTTCCTTACACAGCTTCTTTACATCGTTCCGCAGGTCTTCTGTAAATTCCACATGATGCCTTCTGTGGTTTTCCCCGTAATATAAATAACCTTCAGGAATATCGGTCTGGAACATTTCCTCCAGACAAAATGCCTGCGCACAAAGCTGCGCCTCATCAGCAATGTTTTCCTTTATGGTTCCATGCTTATACTCAATGGGAACAGGATTCCATTTCCCACCATAACCAAATAATTCAATTCCGTCTTCTTTCCGGTGAAACTCCACCACATCACACTGACCGCTCAGTCCGAGTTCACGGGAAGAAATGCGCAGTCCCCGCACCGTCAGAAGGTCTCCCCGTTTTTCAAAAGAACCTTCCTCATGTGCCTTTTTGTGCATCAGTTCTCCTGCTGTTGTCTGGTAATTCTCTGCCCACTGCTGCTCAATATGGATCAGCGCCCACTGGCGGCGGCAGAAAACAAAATGCTGGATACCGGATAATAAAAGATACTGCTCCTCTGTGTACTCCATAGACAGCCCCTTATTCCATGCAGATGCAGCTGACTCCCTGCGGTAACTCGGCAGGTACTATAATTTCATAATCAGAATATGCCCTCGGCAGGTCTGTTCCTTCCTTTCTCTTAACCGTTACCGTATCAAACAGCTTATGTGCAGGCGCACAGCCAAGTTCACTTTCATGTTTAAAAATAATCAGCTTTCTGACTGCCATTTTTCCCCTTGCCGCTGAATGGTCATTCTCAAACATATTTAAAATCGCCTGCCACAGCAACTCCAGATCCTCTTCTGAAAACCCGGTAACCTTCCTGGCAAGATTCGCGGATACATATCCTTCCATACGGTACAGTGCATAAGGAACAATATATTTTCTTCCCATCTCTGTTCCTTTCTTTTCGGCATCGCTCTCTGTCGTAATTGCCACACGGGTAATCGTAACTTCCTGCGGGAGAATCGGGTCAACCGACTTCGCAAACCCCAGCTGTACGGGTCCCCTGACCTGTCCGCAGTTTAAATTTGCCTTTACAAACGTTGTCATAACTGCACCAAAGGTTCTGATATCATAAAAATTCCGGCACATGAAATCCCTTACTTTTTCATCCAGCTTCGGGTCGTCCTTTTTCAGCTTCTTAACTTCATCCGCATTAATGTTTAAATTTTCAAACGCCTTGTTATCACTTCGGTTTAACAGGATATTGTCCTTAATGTAAATCTGGTAACCCTGTTCCTCCTCTTTTAAGGTTTCCACATAATTCCTGATTTTCCGCTTAATACATACATCCGTTACCAGACCGAACCCGCTCTCCGGATCCACTCTCGGCATATTTCCTGCATCCGGATCTCCGTTCGGATTGCCATTTTCCACATCAAACAGTACAACAAAATCATACCGGTTCTTAATTGCTTCACTCATTTATCTTTTCCTCCTTTTTCTGAAAACGTTTCTGTGTCTGACAGTAATATCCTAACTGAAAAGCCCCCTGTTCCGGGAGATTCATTCGCAGCGGATATTCTTTTCCGATTATTACTGCAAGTTCTCCTATCTGTTTGTCAAAATACACTTTCTGTCCTTCATTCAGTTTTCTCAAATGTTTCTGTGCCAGATTTACCAGTACCGGGAAAATCCGGGCAGGTGTGGATGCCGCCGCATTAAAATACTTATCCTTTATTGTTGCATTAATGCCCGGATTGGCATTCTGCTGGATATGCTCCAGAACAGCAAACATTCTTCCCAGTGTATAAGGAACATTTGTACAGTTTTCATTTAATTCCATTTCCAGTACCTCCCTTGGACAGTATTTATTTTCATTTTTTAAATAAAATGCTTTTATAATAGAAGCGCGTCCATATGTTACTTCCTTCTCAGCACGAATCCGGATCATGGTGTTGTTCAGCAGTGAAACCGGATATTTTCCCCCTGTCAGAACAGCTTTCAATGTATCCGCTGCCATCTGTGGGGAAGGGGACTTGTCCCTTGCATTTTTATTGACGGTTTCTGACATCAGTCTCCAGACGGGCAGATTGTCATATTTTTCGTAACCCGGCTTTACAATTCTAAGCCTGTCATAATGTGCTGCAATATTTCTTAACATATTACCAAACGAATCTGTAAGGAAAAACCTTACCACCAGACGGGCAGCATTTGGTGCCAGTCCCAGAATATAAAAATGCCTGTCCATATTTAACATCTGTTCATCAACCTGAACTGCCTCACCTTTCCTCAGTTTGTCAAATATCGTACTTAAATCCTGGTTTGTAATACCTTCATCCTCAACACCAAACAATGCCGCACAGGTCAGCTTCTGGTATACCTTTTCTCCGCCTTCCACCCAATACACGACTGTTGTGTCTCCGATGGATTTCATGTGTTCCCGGTCTCGCAGCAGTTCATTTAAAGCTGCACCATAGGCAAAAGCTGCATACTCCCCAACGGACGCATTCGCCCCCTGTTCTTTTTCA
This sequence comes from uncultured Lachnobacterium sp., assembly GCA_964398745.1. Classification (GTDB taxonomy): domain Bacteria; phylum Bacillota; class Clostridia; order Lachnospirales; family Lachnospiraceae; genus Roseburia. Next base: position 1,433 of record CAYNOE010000205.1, on the reverse strand, counting down.
TAAGAACAGAAAGCTGGTGCATTAAACGATACCAGGGAAGTTCCCATTGCCTGCGCCCCAATTACACCTTTAATCGTTGGGTGCAGATTGGCTAGTGTAGTCTCTTTTCCCGTCACGGAACAGATTCCTTTTAGTTCACCCTCTAACTGATTGTAATATTCCTGCCATGCCGTTCGGATGTCTTCATTTTCCAGAACAGATTTTCCATTTACATAAAATATAATATTGGCACCCGCCATTATGTCCTTTTTATTGTCTGCCAGAAAGCTATATTCATCAAATTCAGCGGGACTCCATGAATCAAAATAACGCAGCAGTGCTTGTGCCGCCGGCGTCTGCAGGCTGTCCAGTATTTTATGGTGCAGCTCTCCGCATGCCTCAAAACACTGTAAGCTTCTCTTCGGTTTTCCTTTTTCATCAACTCCAAAGATATATGTAGAATTTTCACATAAAAAATTCGCCTTTATACCTGACGCACGTTTTACCGGCTGCGGTACTTCCATCAGCCTGGGCACTTCGACTTTTTTCTTTGCATTCTCCTGAAATACCTTTAATGGCAGCAGCCCAACTATGTTTCCATCATTATCCAGATTCAGACCAAACGATACTTTTACTTTTTCCCAACCCGAAGCTGAAATTGTCCCCATTTTCAGCAGATCTTCGTAATATGAAACCAAGGCATTTAAAATCATTTCAACACCTCACAATCCCCGACATGCATGATCCCGTTTTCCAGTTTTGCACGAAAAAACATTGGACATATATTGTCAGAATCACTGTAATCCATGTCCCACAGCATATAGCCTAAATCCCGTGTTTCCTCTATACAGGGAATCACTTCACCATTCCACTCGCAAAATCTTACCGGAAACTCCCTGCACCCAAAATACGGCTGGTGAAAACACTGGCCCCGTTTCAGGCGTCTTTTTATAATATCCTGGAATTTTCCTGCATTATCGCTTTCATTTGCTTTGTCCGTCATATCAAAATGCGCTTCTATCACATAATGTACATTCTGCAGAACCAGGGAAGAACGCTGCTGGATATCATTTGATGTATTAATGAAAAGCTCATTTTTCCCGCCTGTCATCACACTTTTTACATTGCCTGCCAGAATTTTGGATTTTACTTCATTTCTTTTTATATTGGTCATATTAATTGGTGAAAGTACGTATATATTGTCAATCACGTATTTCATGCCGGGATGCCAGTAGATGGCTTCCAGCAGTCCGCGGGCTGCAGATGGTGTAATTACATCGTAACTGACCCTTTCCGTTTTCATTTCGGGGCGGCTGAAACATGCATAATCTCCCCATACTTCTACTTTTACTGCCAAAGTATATTTCCTCCTTTCAATAAATTCATTGGTTAAGTTGTTATATATTATATTGCAAGAATACACTAGATTTATATTTCTGTCAAGAAAAACTTGT
>CAYNOE010000204.1:0-5598 GCA_964398745.1 uncultured Lachnobacterium sp. | reverse complement strand
TCTTTTTCTTTCTCTGATTCCGTGCCCACTTCCTCTTTTTCTTTTCCTGATTCCGTGCCCACTTCCTCTTTTTCTTTTCCTGATTCCGTGCCCGCTTCCTCTTTTTCTTTATCTTTTGCGCATACTGATACTGTATCTTTACAAGTCCCAGACTCCTCCCCCAAATATGGAATCACTTCATATCTATAAAATATCCCTGGAATGACAGTGCTGTCCGTATAACTTGTCTCTCCCGCCTTAGCCTTTGTGAGAAGTTTTCTGTCTGCACCATTTTTTTCTGCTGTACGGTAAACAAGATAACCTTCCGCACTGGAAACCTCTTTCCACGAAACTGTTACACTTCCCGGAACATTTTTAACCTCTTGCTCCATCGTTGTGGCAAGGTTAATTGTGGAAATGTCATATTCCTGTGTCCAGTCACTATAAATGGTTTCTTCCGGCATATAACTCGGGCATGTTTTTGTCGCCGGATCATAACGGCCACTCACACTATTTTCTTCAGGAAGTACCGTATAGGCACGAACCTTATACTTCCACTTGGTACCATCTGGCAAATCATGTCCAACACATTGTTTCCCGGAACCCGTAACATGTATTGTATCTGATATCGTACCATTTTCAGCCATTCTGCATATCTCATATCCGTCAGCTCCCCTTGCGTCTGAAAAATCAAGATATACATTTCCGGCAGTATCCGCACTTATCGTCTGAACAGCAGGTGATTTCAGATGAACATCAACAATGATGCCATAATCATTGTTTCCTCCCATTGCAGGTTGGACCATACTTCCGGGAGGATTGTACTGCACATAATCAACGCAATATCTTAGGGCATATTGTCCTGGCAAATACGCAGATACTACCCCTTCGTCCGAAATCTCAACAGCAGTTCTCCCGTCACTAAGCCTGCAGCTACCACCACGCTTTTTCTTCACCTCATACAAATCTGCACAAAACAGCTGTATCTGATCGGATTCTCCTGCTGCAAGACGAAACTGTTTTGCACTCAATCGAATCGGCTCCCCAAAATCCACACTTGATGAATTGGATGCCGTATTTCCTGCCTGATCCGTCACAGTCACTTTAACCGTTAATGTGCTGGAAAATCCGCCTACACCCCCACTAACGGTACCATTTACAATTTCGGCAGGAACAGGATTTGACGTGACGCCATCCCGGGTATATTCTACTGTCGCCCTGGCCCCGCCCATGCCTGTAGTAACCTGACAGGAATATGATGTGTATCCACCAGATGACATGATCTGGACAGTGCCTACTGTGGGTTTTATGTTGACCGGCTGAACTACACTCATGGACAGCTTTGGACTGGCCACATACCAGTACTTATCTATGCTCTCCAGTGTAATTGTCGCCCGGGAGATTGGAATCCGCCCGGCTGGCGCGGCACTGGATGGATCTGCACAGTAAAACGTGCCATCCGTATAATCCGTCAGCAAAATTGCATGTGGCTTGCCAAAATCATATATCACAATTCCCTCCGGATGCTGTGATAACAGATTTATCATTGTCTGTGTCCGGTTAGAAGATATCCTGGCACTGCTAACATTGATTCCCGCATACGAAAACGAATTACGTAATCCACCTGATGTCCATGCTGTGGATCTCAAATTGTTTTCCGTGACTTCTGACCAATTACTGTTTCCATTTAATAAAGCCGCCCGCCTTACCAGCATTGCCGCTGATGCCAGTGTACAAGTACTTGATGTATTTTGTTTAAAAAACATTGTACCTTGATTAATATCAGAAAAAGAAGCTGCATACACTTTTTCTGACGGTATCACTCCAATTGTAAAAACCAGTGCTAATATAAAACTCAATCCCAGTGAAATGATTCTTTTTGTAGTTTTTATAAGCATACTTATACCATCCTTTCTGTAATGCCAAGCCCTAGATTATAGATTTATAGGCTTTTCTTTAAATAGTTACTTCATATGTCTGACCGGAACCACCGTGGCTGCATATGCTGCCGTGACCAGTTCAATAAACCGGTATCTTCTACAATTAAAAAACTTTTCTAAATAGAAGAAATCTTCTTTTTTGGTGTCTTTGGTTTTTTGTCATACGCCCATATATGCGAATTATGCCCCCTGTGGGAACTATAATACTTTAACTGGGCATCCGTCACAAGACAAAACCTTCCTCCGCTTACCCTCGGACAGCAGTCATAGTGGTAAAAGCCTCCTTCCACATACGCCATGTTCCACCAGTGTTCTCCCACTCCCTTTACACGCACCACTTTCAGGTTCGGGATTCCTGCACGGGATAACAGCAGTCTTGCAAGGGAAAAATAAACAAAACAGTCGCCCCTGCCATATCGGATTCCCCTTTTAGCTGCAAGTTCCCAGTCCTTATGGCTTCCGCCCTTTGCATAATGCAGATGCCCCCTTACATAATTGTAAATGGCAACGGCTTTCTTTTTATCCGACCATTTTTTCTTCGTAATCCTTGCAAGAATTTTATCCGCCATATCGTCATACTGGTCGTTGACGCGAACTGCAATCTTTGCTTTTTCCTCCGTAACATTTCCCGCTTTATCTTCCGCACAATAAGTAATGGTATAGGTTCCCTTTTTTTCAAAATTCACTTCACTGGTATCAACCGATATATTCACCTTTTCATCGCGGTCATCAGTTGCCTTCACATACTTAAAGAAGTCATAATCATCCGCAGTATCTGTATATACTGTCTGGTAGGGAATGTTTCCATTATAACTGTCTTTTCCTATAAAACCCGTGATTTCCGGCGGTGTATCATCCTCCGTGGCATAGCTGTAATCCATGGTATCCGTTTCATAATTTCTGGTATGGTACATTCCTTTGGAACGAACCCGGACGCTGATTAATTCAAACTCAGGATTAATGGATTCTGTTTCTATTTGTTCTTCCAGAACAGCCTTTTCCCCGGGAAAAAAATCCTCATATTTTAGTTTTATTTTTTTTCCTGCAATCCGTCCTGTAATTAAAACGCTTTTGGCATCACTGGAACTAATATTTTTTATATGAAGCCTGACCAGATACGAAGATTTCTGCGGAATCTGTACGTCGCCGCTTTCCTTATCTGTTAAACCATTTTTCGGTTCAGCAGATATAACTTCCGACTTTGTAATCAAAACCTCATCCGCGCAAATCTTAAGTGACGGCTTCCTGCCATTAGAAACAACTTTTATATTCTTTTCCGATACCTTCCCGTTTTTAACAATTACAATTTTGGTTTTCCCTTTTCTTTTTCCCGTCACACAGCCATCTTTACTTACCACTGCAATTTCCGGATTACGGGATGCATAGGATGCATCTTCCTTGCTCATATCCACACTCTGCCCTACTTTTACAGATTCCGTCTCTGCCTTTACCGTAACACAGCCCGTTATAATCCAAAAGAGGACTGCTGCAAAAACCGCTTTCTTCAGTGATTTCATTTCCATGCTCCCCACATACTAAACGACCGCCAGATACTCGATTCCTGTAACCTTTTCATCCTCTACTGTAATGTAAAGAATCATCTTTCCTTTTTTAAATTCGTAAACACCAAAATCGTTTGGTTTTGCCCGTTTCCCATATTTCTTTTTCACCGTGGATTCTTTACTGCCAATTTTAACGCCCTCTGCCGTTTTTATCTTTTTTGTTTTAAATTTCACTGATTGGATATATTCTGTGCCGCCTTTTTTATTGGTATAAGTCATGAGTTCCAAATCCGTTGCCTCATACTTAAAATCTTCGCCATCATATGCACAGCTCCTGCTCTTTGTCGGTGTGACATTTCCGAGTTTTTTTACAAGCTTGTCCGCTTTATCATTCATCCCTGCTGTTACGCCCTTGTACTTAAACCTGTACCCTTTCGGTGCAGCCTGCTCATTGATGCAAACGCCTCCTGCCAGAACAGCGACTGCAAGTGCCAAAGTTGCCAGTTTCTTTAATAATTTTTTCATCCTTTTTCTCCTTTTCACATTATATTAATAGTTTATTAGTTCCCCATATTTTTCAAGTTCTTCCTGCTGAGCCTTTTTCATCTTGTAATAAAATTTTGTTTTTTCATCCCACACTTTTTTTATTTCTTTGTTGTTCCTCATATTTTTTAACATATAATTCTCCGAAAGAAACTTTCCCAGATAATCAGCACATTTTTCCGCACCTGAAAGATTCATATGCAGCCCCTGGTCATATGTATCCGTATCATAATTAATCCCGATTTCATCCACATGATCCAAAAAATTGATATAATCCAGTTCCCGTTTTTCAGCATACGTCCTTACCTGCCTGTCCCATTCGTCATACCACAACGGGGAACGGCTTGGTGCCTTAACCAACAGCAAACGAATTCCTTTTTCCTCGCAGAGGTCTGCAATTTTATCCAGATACCCCATTGCCCTATCCCCAAACTCAAAAGAGTCCGGTTTTTCTTCTTCCCAGATTCCGTCCTCATAGGGCATAACATCCACCCGCATATAATAACCGGCATGGGTTCGGGTTTTATCCGTAAAATAATTTTTTATATCGCTCTTATCCAGATTCGTAATCCGGCTGTGAAAACGGAGCAGCGGAAACACATAATCAGCCATATGCTCCCCCTCCATTTGAGACGCCTGAATTGCTTTTACCTTGACAGCAGACCATCGCATCCCGTCCAGTGCCATACGGTTGTATTCCTCCCTCTGCGGTTCGTTATACTTTAATTCCTGTACATTAAAAACCACAACCAACGGTGTTTCATATTTTAAAGCATCCTCCAGCATGTAATAAGACTGCCACGGAAGCTGCTGCGCATTTCCACGGATATAACTTGTAATCCCGTATTTTTCCCATAATTTTATGGTACTGAAATTTTCATACAGTTCGCAGTCCCCGACCATCAGTACCTGATGCGGTTCTGTTTCCCTGTAATATTCTGATGTAAACCCGCCTTCTACCATTTCTTCTGTATATTTTGGCATCACAAGCCTTTGCAGTGCCAGAAATAATATAAGAAAACATCCCACGGCAAAAAGCCACTTTATTTTTTTCAATCCTGTTTCCCCTTTTCCCTTTGCAGCTAAAACCGGTTATATATAAACTGTGACGCATCATAACCAGTTCCGTATGCGCCAAATAAGATTACGGAAAATACCAGTGCTATAAATAATCCATACTGTACAATCCACGGTTTCGCCGCAATTTTTTCACGGACACTTCCTGTTCTTCCCGCCATACTTACAAAAAACATAAGAATTATTCCAAGCAACAGCACTACATACATGGCAGCATCCAGTCCGAAATATTCAAACTCTTCCCATGTCAGGACGCCGGGATGAAAATCCGTAAAAATGCTGGCTGTCATTTTAAAATACGAGGATACACTTTCATAACCCAAAAGCATCTGTAAAAACGACATTAAAACAAATGTACGAAGAACCTGAAACACACTGTATCCCCTGCCGCCAGTCAGCTTTGGGTATTTACGACGGAATTTTTTATAAAGCGGTTTTAATTCCCCGGATATAAAAATCACCAGTCCGTTCGCCAGTCCCCAGACGATAAAATTCCAGCCTGCACCATGCCAGATTCCGGTCGCAAACCATGTCACCATTGTAGAAATAAAAAGTGA
>CAYNOE010000203.1:4489-5603 GCA_964398745.1 uncultured Lachnobacterium sp. | reverse complement strand
GTACATATGCCGGGTATGGAAAAATAGAAGGGATGAAGCAGTGCATGAAGGTAGGAGATTTTTTAAAATTGTGATAGATTTTCATGCATGAATCCGTAATAATAGATGTAATTACAAAACAAACCGTGCACGGAATGCGCCAGTCTATTTGCTATGGCTGGTGTGCAAAAGAAAGAGGAATCACCATGAGAATTGGAGAGCACAATTTTATTAAACAGTTACAACTGAATAATGAAAAAGCTCTGGTTTATGTGATTGATGCGTATGGAGGTCTGCTGAAATCCATTATACGAAAACAGCTTTACTGCCTGCCGGAAAGGCAGGAAGAGTGTATGGATGATGTGCTGTTAAACATCTGGCAGAATATTTCCGACTTCGATGAAACCAGAAATTCGTTTAAAAACTGGGCCGCCGCCATTGCAAGATACCGGGCAGTAGATTATCTGCGGCAGTATCAGCGTGAACTTATGACTGTTGATATTGAATGTACTGCGGTTGCAAAAGAGGACAAAAGGCTCGCGGCTGTGATGGAACAGGAAATTTCAGAGGAAGTGGAAAAAATGCTGGACTGCCTGAAACCCATGGACAGGGAATTGTTTTTGCGGCTGTATGTGGAGGAGCAGCCCATGGAACAAATCATCCGGGAAACAGGAATGAAAAAAGAGGTCATTTATAACCACTTGTCCAGAAGTAAAAAAAGGCTCCGCAGGCAGTTTTGTTTAAATGATGTCCAGAAAGGGGTGTAAGGATGAAAAAAACAATCTATCAGCTGTTAAACGACGTGGAAACGGATTTTAGCAAATATGAACAGGACGAATTATCTGTTCTGGAAAAGGACCGGCATAAGCAGACGGTTTTAAGGGAGGTAAAAAGAATGAAAAATAAAAAGATGAAAGCATGGAAGATAGCTGCAGGAGCGGCGGCAGCATGTGCAGTTACGATTGGAACCGTAAGTCTTGCAAATCCTGTTTTTGCAAATGAGATTTTCAGCAGCGTGTTTGGAAGCCTTGTTGAAAATGCAAGGGGAAGCAAGTACGGGAAAGAGGATACCGATTTGTACACAAAAATCGGAAAAAACGCTGAGGCTGTGCAGGAAAAGACTGGTAAAGACGAA
>CAYNOE010000203.1:0-4389 GCA_964398745.1 uncultured Lachnobacterium sp. | reverse complement strand
AACCTTAGTTGTAAACTGGGATTTATCAGAGCTTAGCGGATATCTCTGGGACCAGTGGGATGATTCCGGGGAATACATGAGAACGGGAGAAACAAAGGGACAGTGGAATCTGTGTTTTCCGGTAACCATTGACAGGACCCATAATCAGACATATGCCGTCAATAAAGAAGATAACGGGGTCCGGGTAAAGAATGCCATAAAAACAAAAGCGGGACTGGTTCTGGAAGTGGAGCTTCCAGACTTTACGAAAGCACCTTACAATGACCCGTATAATGATCCGGATCTGGCAGTTAAGGACAGCAGCGGAAAGTGTTTACAGTGGATAAACCAGAAAACCATGCAGCATGATGACGGTACTGCCACCATGCAGATTATGGTGCTGTATGACGGTGAAAAGAACCTGTCGTTTGAGGTAACGACAAAGGACGAAGAGCAGATTAAGCTCGCGGATATCGGCTTTCAGATATAAACGTTAAAATTTTAACTGGCCGGGATGACTGACAACAGAAACTGCCCCACAACCAGCGCGGTTCTGGTGTGGGGCTTATTTACCTTTCATCAGAAACTTGCCAAGCACCGAGATAAATAGTTCTACATCCAGAGGTTTGGCAATCAAATAATTCATCCCGCTCTCAATCGCTGCTGCCCAGTCTTCATCTGATGTGTTGGCTGTCATGGCGATGATTGGTATATCCCGGACGTCCTTTCTTGACATTGCGCGGATGGTGGATGCTGCTTCAAATCCGTCCATAATCGGCATCTGTATATCAGAAAGGATGGCGTCGTAGTAAAATTCTTCCGCATTCTGCATGATTTCTACGGCATCTGTCCCATCACCTGCTGTATCTACCCGAAAACCGGCTTCTGTCAGAATCACTTCTGCGATTTCACGGTTGAGTTCATTGTCTTCCACTAACAGGACACGTTTTCCCTTAAAATCAGGCAGTGCCGGTCTGGTGTTTTCCCTATCCTCTGTAAGCTGTCCGATAATATGTGCCAGGGCGGCTCCCATATTGGATATAAACAGTGGTTTTGCGCAGAAAGCAGTCACGCCGGCTGCCAGTGCCTCCTTTTCAATAATCGTCCAGTCGTAGGCGGTCACAACGAGAATGGATATTTCCCGATTGTCCATTTCGCGGATTTCCTTAGCTGTTTTAATGCAGTCCATATCCTGCGACTGCCAGTTTAGGATATAAAGAGGGCGGCAATCCGCTTCATGTATGGGGGCTTTTGCGCGTAAAACGGCATCTGCTGCACTGGAAGCGTATTCAGGATGCACTCCCAGCTGCTGGAGAAGCTCGCAGATACTGTTTTGGCTGTCCAAATCGTCGGATACTACCATGACCGGCATGTGTTCCGGCTTTGGATATTTTCCGGGAACCGGCTGCTCTTCCTGCAGCTTAATCTTAAGCCCGATACGGAATTCCGTTCCTTTGTCCTTCTGGCTCTGGACGTTGATGGTTCCTCCCATCAGATCCACGATATGTCTGGTAATGGCAAGACCCAGTCCCGTGCCGCGTACGCCTGTCTTTGTGACGGTGCTTTCCCTCTCGAAAGGCTCGAAGAGATGGTTTAAAAAGTCAGGGGACATACCAATTCCGTTATCCCGCACAACAAAGTCATAGCAGCCGTATCCTTCGTCAAAGGATGGATGTTCACTGATTTCAAAAATGACTTTTCCGCCGGAGTGCGTATATTTGACAGAATTTCCCAGAAGGTTAATAAAAATCTGGCAGAGCTTGAGCGAGTCTGCGATAAGATATTCGTTTACAACCCGGTAGGTATTTACGGACAGTTCCAGCTTCTTCATTCTTGCCTGGGGCTGGATAATATTTAACATATCGTATAACAGGGAAGACAGACTGCAGGGTGCTTCGGTAAGTTTCATCTGTCCGCTTTCGATATGTGTCATGTCCAGAATGTCATTTAGGAGCCCCAGCAGGTGGCCGCTGGAGGAACGTACCTTTTCCAGGCAGTGCTTTACCTGTTCCCTGTTGTCAATGTGCTCCAGGGCAATATTGGTAAAGCCTATAATGGCATTCATGGGCGTGCGGATGTCGTGGGACATATTGGAAAGGAATATATTCTTGGCGTTATTGGCACGTTTGGCCTGCTTAAGCGCTTCCTGGAGAGCCTGGATCTGTTCCCGCTGCTGATTGACCTGGCTGGTAATATCCTTTGCCACTACCAGTCCCATCATATCGCCCGTTTCCTCATCCTGCATCATGTAGCAGGATTCCCGAATGCAGTATACCCTGTCGCTGAAGGATTTTGTCCAGTATTCGATTACGGATTCTGTTTCCCCGTGTTCAAAGAGGCTCTGAAACCGGGAGATATCCGCCCATTCCAGATATTTTCCCCGGGAATCATCGGAAACAAAGTCCTTCCATATATCGCGCCATTCATGGTACAGACAAGGATTTTCGACTGTCACAGCTTCCAGTTTGCTGACCCATTCAGCGCCAGGCTGCGAGCGTACCAGGTCGTTTTGGGAAGAAACAGATACCCGTTCAATCACTGCATGCATCAGATTTATTTCGTAGGTACAAAAAGCATCCGCCAGTGTTGCGGTGATATAACGCTGTTCCCGTCTGGTGGCCTGTGCAATTTTCTCCTGTACGCGGCGTTCTTTTTCTTTCAGATAGGAAATGTTCTGCCAGAGAAATAAAACCTTGCTTGTCTTTCCGTCCCTGCGCTCCAGACAGATAATGCTGGAGTGAATCCATTCCGGTCCCGAATCACGTATTATGGGATACTCGTACTGCAGGACAGTATTGCTGTCTCCCAGATGCGATATGATTTTCTCAGGGGCAAGCTGTGACATAACCGTGTCATAATCGTTTCTGTTTATAAGAAAAGAACAGATATAGGCAGGGAGATCAGTATATTTCCCGGAAGCGGGAAAATCAACCCGGCTCGGTCTGGTCTCGGACAGATAATGATAGGTGTCTGCCTCCAGGTCAACCAGAATGTACTGGGAAAAAATGGAATCAACACCCTTGCGGATATAGTCGAGTTCACGGTTTTTCTGTTCCAGTGCGCGGTTTTGTTTTCTGGAAAGGACAAACATGACCAGGATAAAAAGGCAGAACAGACCGCACAGCCCGCTGGCGTCAGTGAAGTGGAAGGCACCGGAACGGGTGCCCAATTGGAACAGAAAAAAAATTACAGCCAGTATCGCCGGAAACAGTAAAAATTTTTTTAAGGATTTAAGAAATTTTTTGAAATTCTGCATAATGTTTCCCCTGTGGACGAAAATAATATCTGGTCACTCGCCGGTAAAAAAGACTGGAGATTTCTGCGGGGTATTATTTTCTGTGTTTTTATAAATATATTATAACAAAAGCCGGGCAGATACACAATAATTTCATTCTTTGAATTTTTTGTTTTGTGGAAATTCAGCCGGTTTAAGTTTGAATATGATAATCAGGGTAAAAAGCGGCTGCCAGCCTTCGCTTTTGAAAAATAATGTTATTTGAAGTTGAAAAATTATTTGCAATTGAATAAAATACATTGCAGTGATATAATGAGAAATGAAAAGTATATAATGTATTGCATTGTAATATAGAGGACATCATGGAATTTGTTCCAAATGAGGACGGGGAATAAAAATAACATGCCAAAGAAGAAAACTGTCGAAAAGACAATTAATATAGATCATATTTTATTTAACTGTAGAGATATATTGAGAGCTGCGCGTAACTCAGGATCGTTTTTTGAAAAACGTGATATGATGCTTACGCTTGTATTCTTGCGTTTTATTGGCGAGAAATACGAAGATGGAATTGAAAAACTTAGTCAGACATTAATTGAACAAGGTCTTGACCCAGAAGATGAAAACATAAAAGCAGCATTCTTTGATGATGCTACTTTTACAGATGGAACATACAATTTGCCTTCGGAAGCAAGGTGGTCAACTATCATTAATACACCTGCACCGAGACTCAATGTTGCACTTGATACAGCTCTTCATAGCATTGCAACAGGCTCAAAAGATTTAAAGGGATGTTTTATAGAAGGAACATTTACTACTCGTAACCTTGCTCCGAATGATATAAAGAAGCTTGTGGACGAAGTCAATAAAATCAGTCATAAAGCATTTGGGGAAGAAAAAGACCTTATTGGTCGTGTTTATGAGTATTTCCTAAAAGAATTTGCGGTGAATGCCACAAAGGAAGAAGGAGAATTTTATACTCCTCACGATGTTGTGCAGTTGATTGCAACGATGATAGAACCATATGACGGTACTTTATATGACCATTGCTGCGGTTCTGGAGGTATGTTCATACAAAGTGCTGAACTTGTTAAATTCAAACAGGGTGATATCAATAAAATCAATATTTACGGACAGGAAAAGGATGCGGCAACCTATCGTCTTGCCAAAATGAA
>CAYNOE010000202.1:0-5619 GCA_964398745.1 uncultured Lachnobacterium sp. | reverse complement strand
GGAACCGGGGTTTTGTTTCTTGCGGCAGTTCTTGCGGTAATTGTGCTTATGTATATGGAATTAAAAAAGCTGACAAACCAGATTGCCTATATGCAGGATACCACAAATATCATTCTGTCTGATGTAAACGGGATGCAGTCTGGTATTGAACAGACGCTTCGCAAAGAGGCAAGTATTGTAGAGAGCTATTCCATTGATATTATTGATATGGATTTCCTTAGCAGAACATATGATGTAGAGGTTGCGGCAGTTCCCAAAGAATACACGTCCAAAACCAGAATGAGTATTTATTTCGGAACGACGGAGTGTGTATTAAAACCGGACGGTTATGCATATACCGGGACAATTTCCCTGCCGCTGGAAAAATCCTTTGACGGCAATATTACGTTTCTTCTGGCAAACGGAAAGAAAAAAACGACAGAGGTAATTGAGGATTATGACGGGCTTCAGACGCATCTGGACGGGGTTTTATCAGGCAGCATCGAGGATGTGCCGGATTACAAGGGCGGAGGAATAAGTCTGGATGACACTGTGTGCCGGTTTCAGCTGGAAGGTTTTGACAAATATAAGTTTGATGAATTCCTCTTCGTTACAGAAATGGATGGTGAGGAAATTTATTCAAAGAATCTGTTTGAGGGTAAGCAGGAAGATGCAAAAGAATCATCTGCCGGTGGACTTACCACGACAGAAACCGCGGAAACGGCGGGGCAGCTTACGCTTCCGTCCGGTGAATGTGAAGGCAGTGCAGAGTGTGGATTTTCGCAGGAGATTACAGAACAGGAACAGGAAAAAGACCATGAAATCCGGATGTATTTGAAAGCGGTCTCCACGGAAGGTTACCGGTTTGAATATGAATTATTTTATGGGAAATATACAGGAAGTGAAGAAGCGCTGGATGAAAGTACTTTCCAGACTACAGGAAAGAAAACTGTTTATGATAAAAAGGGCAGGCGGCTGGAACTGAAATAACAGTTTTACAGCTGCTGCACCTCTTTTTTGGACAAGGGAAGGGTAAAGATAAATTCTGTTCCAACCTCTTGTGTACTGATAACATTGATGTTTTCATTGTGCGCCTGTATGATTTCCTTTACAATGGCAAGTCCGAGTCCGGTGCCTTTTTTGTCCTTTCCGCGTGAAAGGTCTGTTTTGTAAAAACGATTCCAGATTTTTTTGATGCTTTCGGCCGGAATTCCGATTCCTGAGTCCTTTATGGAAATAAATACCTTTTCATTTTTGACATTTGTTTCAATTTTGATGGCAGAGTTATTATTAGAAAATTTAACTGCATTGTCAATCAGGTTGTAAAGTACCTGCTGGATTTTTCCCATGTCCGCGTTTATGTATAGTCTGGCCCCGGTTAATACCAGGTCAAAGGAAAGCCCTCTTTTGGTGCAGGTGCCCTCAAATGTCAGAATTGTCTTTTTAATCATTTCGTTAATATCAAAGTCTGTAATGACCAGCATGATTCCATGGTGGCCAAAGCGGTTTAAGTCAATCAGGCTCTGTGTCAGTTTTGTCAGCCGTTCGGTCTCAAATAGAATAATATTAAAATATTTTTCCTGCAGTTCAGGCGGAATCGTCCCGTCCTGCATTGCCTCGACATACCCTTTGATTGAAGTGAGTGGGGAGCGGAAATCGTGCGAGACATTGGAAATAAATTTGCGCTGGTCGTCTTCAAGTGTTGCCAGTTCTTCCGCCATATAGTCAAGTGTGCTGGCAAGGAGCCCGATTTCATCCCTGCGGTGAATTCCGGTTCTGGTTTTAAAGTCGCCTTTGGAATAGAAACCTGCTGTTTTAAGGATTTTATACAAAGGGCGGCAGATGCCAAGGGAAAACAAAAGCAGCAGTGAAAGTGCGCAAAGATGTATAATGGCGACTGTAAAAAAGACAATGTTCATAGAACTGTCGGTGGCCGTCATAATTACGGAAACCGGTTTATGGATCAGCACATAGCTTTTCACCTTATAGCCGGAAGTAATCGGGGCAAAAACCGTAAGCACCGGCTTGGAAAAAGAGCCATAAAAATCTCCGGTCATATAGTAGTGGCTGCCAAAATCCGTGGTATTGAAACCGGACACCGTGGCATAGACCGCATCTGCAGCCTGGATTCCGGTCTCTGGGTCTGAGGAGTCGAAAAGGATATGTCCCCGGCTGTCCATAATCCAGATATTTGCACCCAGGTATTTTCCGAGCGTATCCATCTGCAGCTGGAAGTCTTCCAGTGACAGGGAATAGTTTGGATCATTCATAAAATAAGATGCGTAGTCCGCTGCAATCTGTAAAGATTCCCTGTACAGCTGGCGGGCTTCCTGCTGCATGGTATATTCGCTTATGGAATGCTGGGTAAACGTGCAGAGCACCAGAAGCGAAAGCAGTACCCAGATAACAAAACCGGTAAGCACCTGAAAATAAATCGCATGTTTCATGCCTTCACCTCAAATTTATATCCGATTCCCCAGACCGTTGAAATAGACCAGGAACCACGGTCTTTAATTTTTTCCCGGAGCCGTTTTACGTGGACATCCACAGTCCGGGTATCCCCGAGATATTCATATCCCCAGATATGGTCCAGAAGCTGTTCCCTTGTAAAAACCTGGTTTGGGGAGGATGCAAGGAAGTATAAAAGCTCCAGTTCCTTGGGCGGCATATCAACGGGGTTTCCGTCATAAATAACGGAGTAGTTGGAAAGATTGATGACAAGGCCCGGATATTCCACGCATTTGACCGGTCTGGAAGCTTCCGGTTTGGATGGCTGAAAGCGGCGCAGGACTGCTTTTACCCTTGCAACCAGTTCCTTGGAATCAAACGGTTTTAAAATATAGTCATCCGCACCAAGTTCTAATCCCAGTACCTTGTCAAAAATTTCTCCTTTGGCTGAAAGCATGATAATGGGAACGCTGCTTTTGGTACGGATTTCACGGCAGACCTGATAGCCGTCAATGCCGGGAAGCATAAGATCCAGAAGAATCAGGTTCGGGGCATACTGCTGGAACGCGGCAAGGGCTTCTTCCCCGTCATTGACTATTTTTGTATCATAACATTCTTTGGTCAGATAGAGGGAAATCAGTTCTGCAATATTGTTGTCGTCATCTACAATTAAAATTTTTTGTTTGGCTGCCATATTTATTTCTCCTGTTTTTATTCAAATTCTGCAATTGTTACTCCGGCGTCTCCCTCACCGGATTCTCCAAGCCGGAATGATTTCACGTATTTCTGGCGTTTTAAATGGCTGTGGACGGCATTCCTGAGTGCCCCGGTGCCTTTTCCGTGTACAATGCGCACAGTCGGCAGATGCGCAATATAGGCATCGTCCAGGTATTTGTCCAGGTGTGCTATGGCTTCATCTACTGTCATGCCGATCAGGTTGATTTCGGTGGAAACGGATGCGGATTTACTCATCTTAATGCTGCCGGAAGAAGAGGAGGAAAATTTCTTTGCGGCATAAGGGTTTTCTTCTTTGACCAGTTCAAGGTCTTTTATATTGACCTGTGAACGGAGAATTCCCATCTGTACAAACAGGTCCCCTTTGGCATTCGGCAGGGTGTGAACCGTTCCGTTTAAATTCATGGACAGGACTTTTACTGTATCCCCTATTCTTAAGTTCTTTGGAATTTTGTGGTTATTTTCTTTCTTTTTCAGGGAAAGCTTCTGCTCGCTTTCTTTCATCTTGTTGCGGACGCGGCTTCGGTCTTTTTCCATCTGGGATGCAAAAGCCTGTCCCTGACCATATTTGTTGAAATTACGGATGGTTTCATCGGCAAGGTCTTTTGCTTCTTTTAAAATCTGCACGGCTTCCTCGTTTGCCTTCCTTAAAATGTTGTCGCGGCTTTTATCCAGGCGTTCATTCTTTTCGGCAAGCTTTTGTTTTAAATGCTCGGCTTCCTGCTTGTATTTTTGTATTTCCAGATGTTCTTTTTCAATTGTGGCGCGGCTTTCTTCCAGATTTGCAATCATATCCTCAAAGCTTACGTCTTTTTCACTCAGGCGGTTTTTCGCGTCTTCGATAATCGGTTCAGAAAGCCCGAGCCTGGAACTGATGGCGAACGCGTTGCTTTTGCCCGGAATACCGATAAGAAGGCGGTAGGTCGGGCTTAAGGTTTCCACATCAAATTCGCAGCAGGCATTTTCCACCCCTTCTTCTGAAAGGGCATAGACTTTCAGTTCGCTGTAATGGGTGGTTGCCATCGTAACGGTACCATACTGGTACAGTTTATGCAGAATGGCAATGGCAAGCGCGGCACCCTCTGTAGGATCGGTTCCGGCACAGAGTTCGTCAAACAGGCATAAGCTTTTATCATCCGCCTTTCCTAATATGTCCACAATGTTTGTCATGTGGGAGGAAAAAGTACTTAAGCTTTGTTCAATACTTTGTTCATCCCCGATATCCGCGAATATTTCATGAAAAACCGAAAGTTCGGAGCGGTCGTTTGCCGGAATATGCATACCGGAAAGCCCCATCAGGGTTAAAAGCCCGACGGTTTTTAAAGAAACCGTTTTGCCACCGGTATTGGGACCGGTGACGATGAGCTGCCTGAAATCCGTGCCAAGATGGACGTCAGTGGGAACGACTTTTTTTGAATCCAGCAGCGGATGCCGGCCTTTTTTGATGTTGATTCTGCCATCTTCGTTTAAAAGAGGGGCGGTACCATTGTAGTCCATTGCATACCGTGCTTTGGCAAATATAAAGTCCAGTTCAGCCAGCAGGGAATAATCCTGCCGGATTCCCTCTGCATTTTCTGCCACGCGGTTTGACAGCTCCGCAAGTATGGCATTGATTTCCTCCTGTTCCTTTAATAAAAGTTCGCGCAGTTCGTTATTTAAATTGACAACTGCCATCGGTTCGATAAAAAAGGTGGAGCCGCTTGACGACTGGTCATGTACCATACCGGGAACATCCGCCTTGGCGTTTGCGCGGACAGGAAGGCAGTAACGTCCGTCCCGCATGGTGACCACGGCGTCCTGCAGGCTGGCACGTGTCGTTGAATTATTCATCATGTTTGTAAGCTGCGTATGAATCCGGTCGTTCATGCCCCGGATGGATTTACGCAGTTTAAAAAGCGCAGGGCTGGCGTCATCCGCAATCTCGTCCTCGCTTATGATACAGCGCTGGATTTCTGAACGCAGGGGCGTAAGCGGCGCAAGCTGCGCAAAAAGCCCGGAAAGGCTGTCTGTCCTGTCATCCGTCCGTTCGCTTCTGTCATATGCCTGCGCGCGTCTGGCCGCTTCTAAAAGGGAGCAGATGGACAGAAGTTCGGCAGCGTTTAAGGTTCCGCCAATTTCCAGATGTTTTAACATGCTGTGAACTGGATGTACGCCGGAAAATCCCAGCCCGCCTTTTTTGAACAGGCGGCTGAGCGCATCCGCGGTTGATTCCTGCAGACGGGAGATTTCTGAGGGACTGGTAAGCGGTTCCAGTGAAAGGGCGCGCTTTTTTGCTTCTTCAGAAAAGGCATATCCGGAAAGCCGGTCTAATATTTTGTCAAATTCCAGTGTATGGTAAACTTTTTTGTTCATGTCATGACCTCTATTAATGTAATATCCCTTTTTTCATATTATAACCCATATTTTTCAATAGGAAAAGACAAAAAAAGTTGCAAATAGAGGAAAATACGAATATAA
>CAYNOE010000201.1:0-5657 GCA_964398745.1 uncultured Lachnobacterium sp. | reverse complement strand
AGGAATTTTTCTTTTACCAATACTGCTCTTGCCTTGTTTTCCTCGCTGGCTAATTCCACCAGTCCGTCCATGAACTCAATCAGCTCTTTCTTTGTAAAGCCCATCTGTAAATCCTCCTTCTCCAAAATAAAAAGGCAGGAACAGATTAGCGATACACAAACGGAATATCCGTTTTAAGAGCTAATTTAGTCCTACCTAAATCATTGTTATTTTGTTTCACCTCGCATTTCCTTAAAGCCATAGAATGACCGTATCAGTAATCGACCATTATCTGACTTTCGTAATGTAGGTTTTCGATTTTGTTCAGCGCTGTCCTAATCTTGACCTAAAATGGGCTTAAAAAAATAGGACTAAATCAGTGCAAACCCTTATGTTTACTGGGCTTCTCTTAATTTAGTCCTATTATACCACCAGCAAAACCTAAAATCACTGTATCATACTGTTCAAAATTTTCAACCTGTCCGGACAATTCCGGTCTTATGTTTTTTTCCTGCTCATCTGCCGCCTGGTCAACCAGTGCCTCATGCTCCAGGGGATAAACATCCTTTGTTTCAATCTGAAACAAATCACCTCCGGCAGTTTCCTGAACCAGTTTTGCGACATATTCCGTGTTACCCATTTTTTCACTGTTTTTTACCACGATACTGGAGCCTGCTACCGCATCATTGTCTGCAGTATCCACATCCTCCGGTACGGTGAAATAAGCGATTAACACTTTCGAATCTCCTGTTATTACGGTGCTGCCGGAAGTTTCAGATTTTTCCGTTGTTTCGGCAGTTGTTCCGCTTTTACTGCTATCACTCCTGCCTGATGGCCGGTTTGTCTGTCCGCAGGCTGTCAGGCCAAGCGCAAGCATGACAGAAAATATTATCATCCTTTTTTTCATATGCAAATCCTCCCCGTGCTTTTGCTGCATGTCAGCTGTTCAGGTTTTTTATAATATAACCCATATATTTCCGGAATGGAAGTTTCCATTCGTTCATTAGCTTATACCTAAAGGTTATAGCATGCCGGTGACACTGGATTGCGGTAATCCCATTTTTCCACAAAGACTGTACAGTTCCTGTTTGGTTGGATAGACAGCTTTTTCTTCTTCTGTCAGCACCTTTACCACCCTGCCTTTTTACTGTCTTTAAGTTCTTTTGCATATGCATACATCCAGCCGTTTAGGATTTCGTCCAGATCCGTCTCATCATCACAGTTATGTAAAAAAGAACATCAATATAATCCGTTTCGAGTTTTTCATAAAACTGCCCGAGAAATTCTTTTGAGAGCTTTTCATCCCTTGTTTTTGCATACTGTCCGTCCCGGTCTGCACATCCCAGATGTCCTGCAAGATATACTTTATCACGGATTTCCCCCAAAGCTTTTCCATCTGCTTTAATTTATTATAAACAAAACGGGACTTCGCCGGAAGCCCCGTTTTGTTTATCAATATATATCATAAGGTAATAACTTTATTCTAATTTTATGCCAGAAATGCCTGCAACGTACCATCCAGCTTATTTGCAAGCTCTGTCAGATCACTGGTAAGCACCTCCAGATTTTCAATTCCGCACATCATCTGTTCCGTTACTTCTGCTGCGTTCTGGGACAAATCTGCATTATCTACTGCAGATGCTGACAGATCCGAAATAATTTCTGACATATTATCCTTAGCCTGGTTCATATCCGAAACATGTTCCTGCATACCGGATTCTTTCTCCGTAATCTGATGAATATCCTCGCCAATCACTTCAAATACATGCTTTGTCTTTTCCACATATTCTTCCTGATGTTTCAGCGCATCTTCAATCGTTCCCATTACACCAAGAATTCCGTCCATCTGGTGTACCAGTTCCTGAATATTATCTCCGATCCGTGTAGCTGAACTGTTGGACTCTTCCGCCAGTTTCTGAATTTCCTGTGCTACCACTGCAAACCCTTTTCCGGCTTCTCCTGCACGCGCGGCTTCAATGCTGGCATTTAAAGCCAGAAGATTTGTTTCATCTGCGATATTTGTAATATATTCTGTTACGCTCTTTATATTCTGGACGGATTCATTGGTAATGGCAGCCTGCGTACTGATTTCCCGGACAGCGTCCCTGGAATTTCTGCTGCTTTCAGACAGTTCATCCAATATATCCCTGCTGTTTCCGGAAAGCTCCGCCATATCCCTGGAAAGCTTATTGACATCTTCCAGCTGGCTGATCATAAGATCAATGGCATTGCGGGTCACATCCACATCCTGCGAAGCATGCTGTGCTGCGGTTTTCTGGCTGTTTGCTTTTCCATTAATCTGACTAACGCTTCCATTCATTTCCCGTGCCGCAAAAATATTCTGCTGCAGCATACCATTTAATGCCTCTGCTGCCTCGGACAGTTTGTCCATGCCGTCCTGAATATTGTCAAGCAGATTTTCAATTTTAACACGCAGCTTTTCTGTACCTGTTGCCAGCTCCCCGAATTCATCCTTTTTGACCCGGACATCCTTAAGCCGGTCATCCGAAAGATCCCCCTCCGACACCTTAAGAAGCACACGGCGCACATGGTGAAGTATCTTTGTAACGCCTCCAATATACCAGAAAATAAATGCCACTACAAGAAGAAGGATGACTGCAGAAGCAATTGCACTGGTAAGAACATACTGTCTCATTACTGTATCCATTTCCTCTGTGGATATGGATGCCATCAGCGCGCCTGTAACGGTTCCGTCCCCAGGCTGTACAATAGGAATAATATATGCATGGCACATTTTCCCGTCAATTTCTATATTGCGATACCAGAGCTGTGCGCCCTGTTCAAGCGTATACCGACGGATATTATCCCCTGCTGTCATACCAATCCACCGCCGGCCGTCTTCACTGCAGATGGATGTCATAACCGCAGAATCCTGATAAAAAAATGTAACGTCAATCCCCGTCTGTTTTTTCAGGTCGTCCACGACAGAAGTTTCCTTTGATACATTAAAATTCATGCCCCGCCATACATCTCCGTCCGGTTTTCTTTCATAATCGCCATACCCCTGACTGGTGTATAAATTCATTGCCGCAAGCGCCCCGGATTTCAGGCTGCTTTTTGTCTTTGCGTACATTCCCGTCCTAAACTGTACAAGTCCGATTACCAGGGAAAGCGCTGTCAGCAGCAAAAGCGGGACACAGCACAGTGTAAGCATTTTCTGCTTGAATTTCATGTCAGTCCTCCTTACATTGCATCTTTTGTAATGACAGTGACACCTGTATCCGTTTTTGTATTGATATCGGTATAGCTGCCCTCCAGAGCCTTAATGGCAATGGAAACCCCGTCATGCCCCATTACAGACGGATTCTGCTGCATGGTTGCATATATAACTCCTTCGGATACAAGTGACAGCACTGCATCCGATGCGTCAAATCCAACAATAACGCTTTCTGTTCCTGCGTCTTTTACTGCCTCTCCAATGCTTAAAGATGTTCCCTCGTTGGTGCCGAAAAATCCGACATAATTATCTGCCAGCCCGTCGTTTACCGCATTTTTTACATTCCCTGCATCATCCTGCATGTAAACAGTATCTGCCAGCGTAAAATCTGTTCCCTCAAATGCTGCCCTGAATCCGTTTTCCCTTGCCACACAGGAAGCAGTATCCGCCGTAACACCCATAACTCCGATGGTGCCGCTTGTGATTCCCTTTTCCTGCAGTGCCTGCTTCATGGTTTCGGCTGCAGTTTTTCCTGCTGCTTCGTTATCGGTGGCAAGTGCAGTTACACAGTCATAACTCGCAGCACTGTCCACATAAACAATTTTACATCCGGATTCCTCTGCCTTTTTCAGACTGTCATTGACGCCGTCTGCACTGTTTGCTGCAATCAGTATAGCATTTGCACCATCTGCTACTGCTTCATCCACACAGGCACTCTGCAGCGCATCATCATGTGAATCCGGTCCAATCCATTTATATGTAATATTCCCCAGTTCACCCACGGCTTCCCTGCAGCCGTCATCAATGGATTTCCAGTAACTGTCCGTCAGGTCCATGGTTATCAGATATACTGTATATTTTTCTCCTGATGCTGTCTGCTGGTCTTTCTCCTTCTCCGCTTCCGCCTGCTGCGTTGGCACGGCTGACTGCACCGGCTGGTCCGGCATGATAATTTCCGGCGTTGTTGACACACCACATCCCGCTAATATAAGACTTAGTATGACACTACACAGTAAAACCCGTTTTTTTCCATGGATTTATCTCCTTCCTGATTTTTCCCCTGTCATTTCGTATACGAAGTATTCTTTCATGTATTTATAGTTTACCTCTATGCTAAATTCAAGTCAATATCAACTTAAACTTTTGTTAATTTTACTTAAATTTTTCTTTTCCAGTCAGGCTCAAATATGTAGTTTTTATTCAAATTACATATGTACTGATGTTTTGCATATTTCCATTACCTGGTACTCTTTCCTTGAAGTTCCCGTGTAAATTTTCGAGTATATTTTTTCGATTTGAACAAGGGTTTTCAGGACAGAGTACCAGTTCCCATCATTTTTCCTAACTGCTCTACAATTCCTGCATTACCATTGACAGAGACTTCCCCCACCTTTTCACAGATTCTTTCCAGATATTCCAGTTCTTTTAATTTATAGAGCGTGGTATTTTCCTCCATCAGCTTTGCCGTATTTAAAAGTGACCTGGTGGAAGCCACCTCCTCCCTTCTGGAAATTACGTTCGCCTGTGCAGTTTTTTCTGCTACAAGCACGGAATTCATAATTTCCTTTATTTCTCCCGGTAAAATAATATCCTTAATTCCTGCAGTCAGAAAATCTATGCAGAACATGGTTTCTTTTTCCTTAAGCGCCGCAAAGATTTCACCGGAAATTTTTTCCTTTGTTTCAAGGATTTCATCCAGCCTGTAGTTTCCCACAGTTTCACGGATCACAAGCTGGACTGCAGAATAAAGCTGCCCTTTTAAGTCCAGAATTTTTTCCGAAAATTCCACTGCGTCCCTTATTTTAAACATGCAGGCAACATTCATCCGGATTCCGATTTTATCCCTGGTTAAAATCTCCTGTCCCACAATGTCCAGCTCTCGCTGTTTCATGTCAAAAACACGGAATGATATATCGTGCTCATAATTCCAGAAACGGTAGACTCCCCTGGTACACTGCTTTTTTAACACATTGTCGTAATAAACCAGTCCGGTTTCTCCTTCCCCCACCTTCATTTCCGTGTAATATTTCTGCGGAAGCATGGAAAGCATCTGTTTCGTTACTTCGCTTCCCATCACGGTTTCCTCCATGGAAACGACTTTGATTTCATATGTATCAAATACATTCCAGAAGGTATATTCTTTTCTGTTCGCAAACATCGTCAGTTTCCCGTTCAAATAAATAAACCCCACAGAGCCGTCCGGTATTTCCATATGTACAGTGGCATTTAAAAATGTCTTATCCCTGGAAAGTACCTGGTAAGGGACGTCCATGTAATCCAGCTCACCCGTCATTTCCTCTATCTCCACCTCATAACCGAATGCTCTGGAAAAATGATAGGTTCCGGCCGTGAGCATTTTCTTAAACATCCCGTCCTTTAATACAAATCCCGCCTGATTATCCTTAATAATATATTTCATCTTAATCACCCATTCCTTTCATTTTAGTAACTATTCAGAACCCCGCCTCATATATTCGCAAAACCGCACGACCAGTCGTGC
>CAYNOE010000200.1:0-5717 GCA_964398745.1 uncultured Lachnobacterium sp. | reverse complement strand
GGCAAAACGCGTTGCAAAAATTTATGGTGGTATGCCAATTGTCAATGTTTATGAAGTTGTGGATGATTTTATGGAAAAAAGTGAGTTGAACATATTGAAATTTGGTAATATCCCTTCAGAAAAATGGGCGGTATTTGTAATGATATTACAGTGCTTTTTCGGCAATACCAGAATAATTTAATTTCACTTGAGGCCTTAATAAACGGAATGACATTTTGTGAAACTACAAGCCAGTATTCTTTTCATACAGAGAGAGCTGTAAAACTATTAAAGAAAGTTGGTGTTATATCATGACAAAGCAGGAACAGTTAATGGAGTATAATATTCAGGATATTATTGAATATATTGTTTTGGATTTAGGGATAGAATATGATAAGGCAATGCTGCTTTTTTACAACTCACAAACGTTTGATAAGCTCATGGATATTGAAACGGGATTGTATCTTGAAAGTTCCGCATATGTTTATGGTCTTTTTCAGGATGAAAGAAATTTTGGGAATTTGATGCAGGCGGAGATATAGACAGATATGACTGATTTATATTGTATTAGGGAAAGAAAAAGCCGAATTGAAAAGGAGGTTTGTATGATTGTGGGGACAGAAGCACTTAGATTTTTTTGCAGTAGAGCGACAGTTTGACCGAGATGGAACATTCACAATATAAGAAGTTTATTTAGTTAAATGACAGTCTGTTCCTTGCAGTCCTTACTGGATGTCTCAGGGCATCAAAATTTATAAAAAAGTAAATTTCATAACAAAAAAGAAACAGAGCTGCTGATGGAAGGAGGCAGTATTAAAAAGGAAATACGGCAGGACCTGACTTACAGGGATCTGGATTCCGGCATTGATAATCTCTGGAGTATTCTGTTTACAACTGGTTATCTGACCCAGCGCGGGGAGGACGATGGGGGACTGACAGAGCTTGTGATTCCAAATAAGGAAATCCGCTGGATTTTTGCCTGGCAGATACATGAGTGGTTCAAAGAAGAAACTGCAAAGGACAGCGGCAGGCTGGAACGCTTCTGCAGGGCATTTATGGAAAATGATGTTTCAGCTATTGAGGAGGGTTTTACCTCTTACCTGAAACAGACTATTAGTATAAGGGATACATACGGGAAAAAGGAAATGAAAGAGAACTTTTATCATGGTATTCTGCTGGGGCTTTTCGGGTATATGGATGGCTGGATTGTTTCGTCAAATGCTGAGTCTGGTGAGGGGTACTGTGATATTATTGTTGAGGATGAGGCGGAGGATAAGGGTATTGTGATTGAGGTGAAATATGCAGAGAATGGTGCGTTTGATGACGCATGCCGGAAAGCACTGGGGCAGATAAAGGACAGGGATTATGAAGAGGTGCTCAGGGATGATGGGATGAAGACGATTTATAGGTATGGGATTGCCTGTTATAAGAAGAGGTGCAGGGTGGTTGCGGGATGAAGGAAGAGGATGTTGGATTAGGGATACAATATATAATTGATAAAATACTTGGGGAATGGTATACTTTTTACAGTTGAATCCGGTTATGTGAAACATGGCAATAAGATGAAGGGGCATGAGGATATGGAGCTTATTAACAATACGACGAAAACCCTTGGAGAAGATTTATCTGTAGAAATTAAAAAAGGGAGCAAACTGTCAATAGCGGCGGCATGCTTTTCAATTTATGCATTTCAGGAGTTGAAAAAACAGCTCACTTCGATTAGTGAATTGCGCTTCATTTTTACCTCCCCCACCTTTGTTGCCGAAAAAACAAAGAAAGAGAAAAGGGAGTTTTACATACCACGCCTGAACCGTGAGCGCAGCCTTTACGGAACTGAGTTTGAGATAAAACTGAGAAATGAAATGACTCAAAAGGCTATAGCAAAAGAATGTGCAGACTGGATAAAGGAAAAGGTTATATTCAAATCTAACATAAGTGAAAAAACAATTCAGGGACAGATGGTTGTTGATGACATTGGCTATACACCAATCAATAATTTTACAACAGTTGAGCTTGGATGTGAAAAAGGAAATGTAATCAGCACCGCGATTGTAAAAGACCAGTCGCTGGCTCAGGCACTGGTAAGAGATTTTGATGAGATTTGGAATGACAAAAACGTACTGCAGGAGGTCACGGACGAAGTGATTGAGAACATAACTGCAGCATATAACGAAAATTCTCCGGATTTTATTTATTTTTTCACCCTTTATAATATTTTTAATGAATTTCTTGAAGATGTTTCAGAGGATGTCCTTCCCAATGAAGCAACCGGATTTAAGGACAGTAAAATCTGGAGTATGCTTTATAATTTCCAGAAGGATGCGGCACTTGCAATTATTAATAAACTTGAGAAATATAACGGTTGTATCCTTGCTGACAGTGTAGGTCTGGGTAAAACATTTACGGCTCTGTCTGTAATTAAATATTATGAAAATAAAAACAAATCCGTTCTTGTGCTATGCCCTAAAAAGCTGGCAAATAACTGGAATACATATAAAGAAAACTATATTAACAACCCGATTGCTTCCGACCGTCTGCGTTATGATGTGCTGTACCATACGGACTTAAACAGAACGATGGGTACATCAAACGGTATAGATTTAGGAAGAATCAATTGGGGTAACTATGATCTTGTGGTTATTGATGAATCCCATAACTTTAGAAACGGTGGAAAGATAGTTGAAAATCCGGATGAAAATGAAAAGGATAATCGTTATGTAACCCTAATGAAAAAGGTTATCCGTGCTGGCGTAAAAACAAAAGTGCTTATGCTTTCAGCTACTCCGGTCAATAATAAGTTCCTTGATTTGAAAAATCAGCTTGCCCTTGCATATGAGGGGCATACGGACTACATTGATGACAAACTGAATACAAACCGTTCGATTGATGATATATTTAAAAATGCACAGAGGGCATTTAATACGTGGAGCAAATGGGAGCCTTGTGACAGAACGACTGAAAATCTTCTCAAAATGCTGGATTTTGATTTTTTCGAGGTTCTGGACAGCGTTACCATAGCGCGTTCAAGAAAACACATTCAGAAGTATTACGATACAAGCGATGTGGGTACATTCCCGACAAGGTTAAAGCCTGTTTCGCTGCGGCCGCATCTTACAGACCTGAAAGAAGCAATCAATTATAATGAGATTTTTGAGCAGCTTATGCTTCTGGCACTTACCATTTACACGCCTACGCATTACATATTACCGAGTAAAATGGAGAAGTATGCAGAATTATACGGAGACAACAAGGTTAATGTCGGATTTACACAGGCTAATCGTGAGCAGGGAATCCGCAGACTTACTGCTATCAATTTGATGAAGCGAATGGAAAGCTCGGTGTATTCCTTTAATCTTACATTAAAACGCATTAAAGACTTGATTGAAAGCACGATTAATACCATTGACCAATTTGACAGCTGTCTTGACTTAACAGATATCTCAAATGTGGACGAGTTTGATGATGAAGACCAGAATACAGATGACTTTTTTTCCTTTGGCAGGAAAGTGAAAATAAATCTTGCCGATATGGACTATGTATCCTGGCGGGAAAGCCTTGTAAAAGACGCAGAAGTTCTTGGACTTCTGACTTATATGGTGGGAGATATCACGCCGGAACACGATTCCAAATTGCAGGAACTTTATCGTGTAATTGATGATAAAATAGCTCACCCAATTAACGATGGAAATAAAAAAATTATTATATTTACCGCTTTTGCAGATACTGCCGGATATATATACGATAATGTCAGCAAGTATGTAAAAAATAAATACAGCCTGGATTCTGCCATGGTAACTGGTTCGGTTGACGGACGTACGACCTGCCCGAAACTGCACAGCGATTTGAATACTGTGCTTACCTGCTTTTCACCGATATCTAAAGACAGGGATTTGTTTGACAATATGCCGAAAGAGAATATAGATATTTTGATTGCAACCGACTGTATCTCCGAAGGGCAGAATTTACAGGACTGCGATTATCTTATTAATTATGATATCCATTGGAATCCGGTGCGTATTATCCAGCGTTTTGGGCGAATTGACCGTATTGGCAGCAGAAATAAAGTAATACAGCTTGTTAACTTCTGGCCTGATGTAACTCTTGATGATTATATCAATCTCAAAGCCAAAGTTGAAACAAGAATGAAAATAGTTGATATGACCGCAACGGCTGATGACAATATTTTAAGTGATGAGGAAAAGACCGATCTGGAATACAGAAAGGTACAGCTTAAGAAGCTGCAGGATGAGGTGGTTGATATTGAGGAAATGTCGTCAGGGATTTCCATTATGGATTTGGGCCTTAACGAGTTCCGGCTTGATTTGCTTGAGTACATAAAAAATCATCCTGATATTGAAAAATCACCGTTTGGACTTAACTCTGTTGTTCCGGCAGATGAAGATGCGCCGGCTGGTGTGATATTTGTTTTAAAAAACCGCTCTGACAGTGTAAACATTGATAACCAGAACCGGCTTCACCCGTTCTATATGGTTTATATAAGTAATGATGGGAAAGTGATATGCGACCATCTTTCCCCGAAACAAATGCTTGACAAAATGCGGTTTCTTTGTAAAGGTAAAACGGAGCCTATTCCGGAGGTTTACAAACAGTTCAACAAGGAAACCCGTGACGGAAGGGATATGTCTAAATTTTCAAATTTGCTTGGCGAAGCGATTGCTTCTATCATTGAAATTAAGGATGAGAGCGATATTGACAGCTTCTTAGGCGGCGGTCAGGTCAGCTTTCTAGCAAATGAGATTAAAGGTCTGGATGATTTTGAGTTGATATGCTTTCTTGTCGTTAAATGAGGTGGTTATAATGCTGGGATTACCGAAAACAACTGAAATGAGTAAACAGCTTCCTAAAAAAGCAATTTATTCAAAATTTCAAATGAATACGGCAGCAAAAGAAAAAATTGATGCCGATATTTCACGAATTACGATTGTAAATGAAATTGCGCCGGACAAGGTTCATATACCGGCCGGTGAACGAGTAAAAAATTTTTTTGTTTTACTTGTTGTGCTGAAAAAGAAGGACATTGATGAGAAAACAATTGTGACTCTTTCAAAATTAATTCCGCAGAATATTCTCTTTGTATTAGAATATGGCGGTGAAAGTAAACTTGCCGTTTATTATACAAAGGTCATGCAGACAGAGTGGAAACCTACGAAAGAACACAAAATTGAGCTGCAGGGACTGAATCTTGACAGGGTATGGGAGAATATTGTTGTTGCGGTAGGCACTGTAAACATTGAATATGGAAATTCGCTTGATGAACAGATTGCGGTTGATGAAAAAAGACAGAGGATTGAAATGGAAATAGTAAAACTGGAAAAGCAGGCAAGAGCAGAAAAGCAGCCGAAGAAGAAGTATGAGATGGTGCAGAGGATGAGGGCTTATCAGGAACAATTGTCATTGCTAAGGGTAGAAAAATAACCGAAGAAGAGATATGCTTATTAAGTGTTCCGGTAAGCGATACTATAACTGGATGAGAAAATAAAGATGATAATGTGAAAATTAGGAGGTAATTGGATAATGTCTATTGAACAGTGTCAACGAACTGTAAATGGCTTGGATAAAGAGATTGCCAATCTTGAAAAAAAGAAGGCGTTAAAAGACAAGGATATTGCAGATTTGCAAAATAAAATCAATTCTGCACAAAAAAGTATAAAGAAGCATTCTTCACAGTCTACTATCAACAATAAAATGAGACAGATTGCTTCCTGCGAATCTGATAA
>CAYNOE010000199.1:515-5723 GCA_964398745.1 uncultured Lachnobacterium sp. | reverse complement strand
ATACTGGTCAGTCATTAATTCATTCTGCCACTCCAGCATGTCCGCCAGCGTGATTCCTTCCAGCACCTCATTGATAGCGTTGTCCAGCTTCTTCCACAACAGAAAGCTGGCGCAGGTACTTTTGTTTTCGCACTGGGAGCCATTTTCCCCAACACAGTCAGTTGGCGACAGATTGCCCTCCGCCGCCTTTAAAATCTGCCCGACCGTATATTGTTTTGGCGGATTTGATAAAACATATCCCCCGTGGGCTCCCCGGATGCTTTTCACCAAACCCGCCCTGTGCAGCAAAGAAATAATCTGTTCCAGATATTTTTCTGAAATCCCCTGTCTTCTTGCAATGTCCTTAACCTTTACCGGTTCTCCCTGATGGTAGGTTGCAAGATCCAGCATGAGCTTAATTGCGTTTTGTCCTTTTGTTGATATTCTCATAAACGGTACCTCCTTACGGGTATCCCCATTTACAAATTATACTATTCTTATAGGAATTGTCAAGTTAGAGTTTATCTACAGCAAAGAACCAAAAACCTTCTTATGGTATTACATCATACTCATCCAGAAAATGATACCTCATCCCGTCTTTCTTATAGGCAATCACGGTATTCAGATTGACATTTTCCACACTCTTAAAAATATTCCCTTCCACATACGGATTGGTCTGTTTCAGCGTTCTTATCAGTTCCTTAATTTCCAGACGCTTGGAAAGGTTTTCTTCATTGCTGCAGGTATTGCATTCTTCGGTAAATTTGCAGGCGCACTGAAGAAAATGAAGTCCGTTATAATCCCTCCAGGCTTTAATGTCATCTTCCCTCACCAGATACAGCGGACGGATCAATTCCATGCCGTCAAAATTTGTGCTGTGCAGCTTCGGCATCATGGTCTGAATCTGTGCGCCGTAGAGCATCCCCATCAGAATCGTTTCAATCACGTCATCATAATGGTGGCCCAATGCGATCTTGTTACAGCCCATTTCCTGTGCAAAATGGTACAGGTGTCCTCTCCGCATCCGCGCACACAAATAACACGGCGATTTGTCAATATGATACACTGAGTCAAAAATATCCGATTCAAAAATGGTAACAGGAATATTCAGGTTCCCTGCATTTTCCTCAATCAGCCTGCGGTTTGCTTCATTATAGCCCGGATCCATCACAAGAAACTTTATTTCAAATTCAAATTTATTATGCCATTTTAGTTCCTGAAAGCATTTTGCCATAAGCATGGAATCTTTTCCGCCGGAAATGCACACCGCGATTTTGTCCCCCGGTTTTACCAGCTCATAGGTTGTGACTGCCTTTGCAAATTTTGACCAGATTTTTTTCTTGAACTTTTTCCGGAGACTAAGTTCCACATTTTTTGCAAAATCCTGCCCGTTTAATTCTTCCGCTGCAATCCCCATATCAGTCTTCCTGCCTTTCATATCCGCACAAATCCTTTATTACTTCGCCTGCAATGATTAGTCCGGCCACTGACGGCACAAATGCCACGCTTCCCGGAATTGCCCTTCTTTGGGTACATTTATGTTCAGCTTCCGGCGGACAGATGCAGTTTGTCCTGCAGCTTATGGATAAATCCTCCTGCGGTTTCAGCGGTTTTTCTTCGGAATATACCACCTTTAATTTTTTTACGCCGCGTTTTTTTAATTCCCTGCGCATTACCTTTGCCAGCGGACAGACCTTCGTTTCATATATGTCCGCAACCCGAAACTGCGATGCGTCCAGTTTATTTCCTGCTCCCATGCTGCTGATTACCGGCACCCCTGCTTCATTTGCTTTCATAACAAGTGCGATTTTTGCCGTAACAGTATCTACCGCATCCACGACATAATCGTATTCTTCAAAGGCAAATGTATCCGCATTTTCCGGAAGGAAAAAACAGTTGTGAATCCTGACTTCCGCATCCGGGTTTATGTCATTAATCCGCTCCTTCATTACATCGGTTTTATATTTTCCCACCGTTTTTCTGGTGGCAATAATCTGGCGGTTTAAATTTGTCAGGCAGACCCTGTCATCATCAGTCAAATCAAATTTTCCCACACCGCTGCGCACTAACGCCTCACACACATATCCGCCCACACCGCCAATTCCAAACACGGCAACTCTTGCATGGGATAATCGTTCCACGGCCTCTTTTCCAAGTAATAATTCGGTTCTTGCAAACTGTGTCAGCATTTTTTTCTCCTGTTCCCTGCCTCTTTTTACTCCGGGATAAAAAAGCGGATGACACGCATCCGCTTTTTCCCAGTATTTCAATAGGTTATATTATATACCGTTATGTACAGGTTGTCAAATAAACTCCAACGATGACATAAACTTATCAGTTTTCATATGCATCTATATTCTTTGCAATAAATGTATCCAGATTTTCCTCTATGGTACTTTCCCGTAAATCCCATCCGTCCATGATGTCCACCGCCCATGAAAACCTTTCCTCGTATGTCTGCGGATTTTCTGTATCTGCACATTCCAGTTCCCCAAAAAGTCCGCTCACCAGTAGAAATGCATTCTTAAAATATTCATTTTCCTTTTCTGCAAAGGCAATCCATTTCTCCTTATTAAAAGAATCCAGCTTCCAGAGTTCATGCTCCATTTGGCCGGAATCAAATTCCACCTTGTTTCCGGAGCCGTCCAGGGAAAAAACCTCATACTCACAGGTTATCATATCATGGTCAACCAAGGGTGCGTAACGCATAAGATAAGCCCCCTCATTTCGTTCCACAAGGCTGTACATAGAACCAAGCGCACCATGCACGTAAACTTCTTCCTCAAATATCTTTTTTTCACCATCGAATACCAGAATAAAAACCTGCGGTATGTCATATTTCCCGTTGCTAACCTCAACCTTTACCGTTTCATCTGCCCCGTCATGGGTAAGGTCGGCAGAAAATTCATACTCTGCCGGAATTTTAACGGAGCCGTCTGTTTCCTGCCTGCCGGCATCCTCATGGAAACTGTCCCCTTCTGTATTTTCTTCCGCTACATTTTCTGACGGCTCTGTTTGGCTTTCCGGCATCTGCGTATCCCGTTTTACCACAGCAGTCCCTGTCCTTTTCGGATTCGTGGTCAGCATTACAAGCGCTGCAAAAAGTGCTAGTACACACAGCGCTGCAATACCTTTTTTCATCCGTTTGTACCGCAGGATGTTTTTAATCCTCTGCCCTGTATCCCCGCCTCCGAATGCCGTTGGGATTCTCATTCCTGTTTCTTTTTCTGTTGACAGCTTAAGAAGGGATGCGGAATACGGCTTTTTGATTCCATCCCCAAGCCTTTTTATGACCGCCTCATCGCAGGACATCTCCATATCCCTGCCGCTTAGGAAAAATGCGCACCAGACAAACGGATTGAACCAGTGGACGAAAAGCGCCAGAAAGGAAAGCCTGCGGAAAAACATATCCTTTCGCCTGATATGCGTCTGTTCGTGCAAAAGCATGTACTCCCTTTCCTGCTCCGCCAGTCCGTTTGGAAGATAAATCCTCGGGAAAAACAATCCCATCACAAACGGCGTATTGATTCCGCTTACGGTATAGATATTCCCATCCTCGTGCACTGCCCTGCGCAGGTATTTACGCAGGCGCAGTTCCTGCAGCACAGCAAATGCAAGCATAAATGCCATCCCGAAAATCCAGGCGGCAAACAGCACAGCATCCACATTTTTACTAATCAGCACCTGCGTCTGTTTTGCATGGTTTAAAACTGAATTTTCTTTTTTCTTTGATGAAAAAACCGTTCCCCGTTCCGCTTCTTTTGATACAAACTGTGATACCGACTGCCGCATGGAATCTATCACTTTATTTTCTTCTGCTGTCTTTTTGCCTGTCTGTACTTCTGCCTGCGGCTTTGAAACCTCACGGAATACAACGGAAAATCCCGACTCCGGCGCAACCGGGCAAAGGAGCCTGAATAACACTGCACTCCAGAGCAGGTAGGAAAAAATTTTCGGCGCACGGCGGAACAGAAGCCTTAAAAAAAGCACCGCAGAAATTGCAACAGTTCCGGTCAGGCTCATCCATAACAAACGGCTTAATACATCTGCAATCATTCCGCATCCTCCTCTTTGTATAGCTGAATCAGTTTTTTCAGTTCCTCCACATCCTGCCTGCTTAGTTTGTTTCCACGGGAAAACGCAGTCAGAAACAAGGGCAGCGAACCTTCAAAATGCTCATTGATAAACTGCGTGCCCTTTTGCGCCATAAACTCCTCCCTGTCCATCCGTGTCTCCACCGTGCCGGAATTATTTACAAATATCCCCCGCTCACACAGGCGTTTTAACATGGTGTATGTTGTGGTGCGCTTCCATTCAAATGCTTCACCGCAAAGCTTCACCAGTTCCGCCGTCTTAAGCGGTGCATGCTCCCAGATCAGCTCCGCCAGCCGCATCTCCATGTCTCCAAGTTTAAATGCTTCCATCATATCCCTCCGTTTACAAAACAAAAATTTAGACTGATACTGTCTAATATCTTTAGACAATATCAGTCTAACACCGTTAGACAGCATTTGTCAACCCCCTTTGGGATTTTGACTGTACCGGTTCGTAATCCTTTGTTCCATTTTACCGACTATAATAGTCCGACACAATTTGAATTGCTATTTCCTTTGCCCTTGAACTGGATACATCCATACCGTCTGTCCTTCCAAGATACACACAAAAGTATATCTTTCCGTCTGTACCTTCCGCAAATCCTGTAAACCATGCATCAACAACGATTCCCCCGGCTTTGCCCATTCCCGTTTTCCCATATATGGAAATATCCGTTCGTTCTTGTTCCGATACCAGCATGACCTGTTTCAATTCATTTTGCGTTTCTTCTGAATAACCCGAATTATCACCAAAGATACGTTCCATTACCTCCACCTGCTCTTTAGGGGAAATCATTAAAGACGATTCAATCCAAAAACCTGTTAAAACCCGGTTATTATTGTTTGTATTCAACCGCCCCTCCCAATCAGAAATATCGCAATTGCCATACTGAAGTTTATCCAACTCCTTCTGCATGGTATCTTTTCCAATGTCATCTATGACCTGTCTGTAATACCATACACAGGAAATACGAAATGCTTCGCTAAAATCAATATCTTTATTCCAATCTTCATTCCAGAATACTTCTCCACTCCATGTCCGTGTAGAATTTTCCGGTTCAAGGATTCCATTCTCCAGAGCAATCAGAGAAGAAATAATCAATCTTAAATGTGGAACACGGTGATCTTCTGGTCG
>CAYNOE010000199.1:0-505 GCA_964398745.1 uncultured Lachnobacterium sp. | reverse complement strand
TGCAACATCACCGTTATACATTGTATACCGTCTGTTAACAGCATCATATACAACTGCGGTTCCATTCAACCCATTAAAATATTCTGACCAGTCCGCATCAACAATTTCTGGTTCTATTACTATGCTCCCAGCAGAACCTTCTGTATCTGCCTCTATGGAAGCACTGCCAGGTTCTTCCATTTTCTCTTCTTCCAGTTTTTCTTTTTCATTTTCCATTAAAATATCTTCTTCTGTACTGTGATTTAATGTAACTTTATACCCATTTGTCTTATCGCCGGTAATAGTAACAAAATATGATTCGCCAAAGTGCGCTTCCCATGAGACAGGGTCTATATATTTGGTGATGTCTTCCGGATATACATTTTCATAATTTGGAGTCACATATTCAGTTATGATTCTGAATTGTATTGATAACTCTACAGTATCAGAGGAACTGTTTAGTTCCTCCTTTTTGGTATCGCCCCTTCGCTACGCTCAGCGGCATGCGTCGGAAGGCATTTTAAGA
>CAYNOE010000198.1:0-5755 GCA_964398745.1 uncultured Lachnobacterium sp. | reverse complement strand
GCCCGGTCTTATCCACATATATTTCAGAGCGGATTGTTTTTGCAAAATTTGTATTTCCGGGATTTAAATAAATTCCCATAAATATCCTCCATTCCTGATTCCACGAATCTTCGGCTAATGAATTCCCACCATCAAAAACTCAGTGCCCTTTATGCTTTTCTTTGCGCCTATTCTGTTTCAATTCATACTGTTTCTGCTTTTCAGCCTCTCTCTGTTTGCGGCTTAACTGCCTGCGCTCCGTTTTCACCTGCTCCTGCCAGGATTTCAGGGCCTGCTGGGACTTTGTGCCAACACCAGTATTTTGCAGCTGTTTTTTTACTTCACGCTGCATCCTCTTTGGATTCAGTTTTTTCTCCCTGACGTCAGCATACACCGCAGAACTGAATTTCAGTTCATAATAATGCGCTAATACAAACTCGTAAATTTCATAGTCTTTCGGCTCTGCACCAAATGTAACCCTGCATACCGAAAGTTTTCCATCCTCAATTCTTTCAAATACTCCAACCCAGAATGGCTGGTCAAAAAATACTGTAAGTTTTCCTGAATCTTTGTTCATGACATTCCCTCCTGAAAATAAAAGTTATGAACAAAGAACGGACAACCCGGAGGGG
Source organism: uncultured Lachnobacterium sp. (assembly GCA_964398745.1). GTDB lineage: Bacteria > Bacillota > Clostridia > Lachnospirales > Lachnospiraceae > Roseburia. The sequence continues at coordinate 5,144 of CAYNOE010000198.1, read as the reverse complement.
CAGGTTACTTACCCCGTCAGAACCTGGCGGGACGGCCGGGCTACCTACCGGCTCTGGCACATCTGCTGATGCACGTTGCGTTTTTATCTTTGTCGTTTTATATAAAGTGCCAGGGCACTATATACTAATTTTTATTATAGCACACTCTTCCAAAAACAAAATACTTAAAACAAATCTTCAATCGTCAGCAGAAGCGTTCCATCCTCCTCCCCCCGTTTTTGTACCGGGGCAGTATAACCGCCTTTACTAATAAACATAAAGTATTTTTTCTTTAATTGGGGAAATGCTTTTGATGCTGTTATTAAATCATCGTATTCTTCCATCGGCATTGGCTTGTTTGTGAATTTACATTCACAGAAAATACCTTCTGTTTTATTCTTATTAAGCGCCAGTACATCCACATCATCCTGCGCCTTTATGGCAGGGTTATTGCCCCACCATTTCCCAACATATGCTGGTATAAACGGCAGTTTTTTCTGCTTTGCCTGCCGCACTAAGTACTGCCTGCATATTTCTTCAAAAGCCAGTCCCATAAAATCTGAAATATCGCCAAAAATCTCTTCTGCTGCATCCTTTTCTCCCAGCATTTCATAATAGCTTTTATTGGCAAAAATATAATGATACCAGAATCTGTAAAACTGGTCAGTCAGAACATAAACAGATTTTCTGCTTCCCTCCGGTTCTCCGCAGGGCACCTTTTTTTCCACCAGTCTGATTGCAAGTAATGTTACCATATATTTACTGCATTTTCCCTTGTCCTCATGAATGCAGTCCGCAATCTCCGCAATTTTATTATATCCCCTCGCAATTGCTTCCAGTATACTGTTATACACATTCGGTTCCCGAAGCTCTGTCCTTAAAAGCATCATTGGCTCATCATTTAAAAAAGCGCCGTTTGCCAGAATCCGTGTTTCTATGTTTTTCTGTATGGAATAGTCCCCTGTAAAAGCATTCAGATAACGCGGTATACCTCCCAGTATGCCATATGCAATAATTTTATCCGTGTCAGAGTATCTGGGAAAAAATTTGGCACTGTCATAATAGTCAAAAGGCAGAACTTCCATCGTTGCTGTCGTGCGTCCATACAGTGGACTTTCATATCCCATAATATCATTAACCATAAAGCTTACACTTGAACCGCATAATATTAAAAAAATCTTCTGATTTTTCCAATGATGATCTATTTCGTGCTGTATTATGCTTTTTATAGTAGGATTCGGCCCTGCCATAAAGGGAAACTCATCAATGATCAAAATTGCAGGATTATCCTCTGCTTTTTTTGTTATATAAGAAAATGCATCTTCCCATGACGGAAACGGTGCAATGTACTGTCCCTCAAAATATCTCTGGGCTGTCATTGAAAAATCTGCAAGATTCAGACTGTCGTTTTTTTCCTGCGCGGAATAAAACATAACCTTATGTCTCCCTGCAAATTCCTGCAGGATTGTAGTTTTACCGACGCGTCTCCTGCCATACATAACCAGAAATTCAAAATGCCGGCTTTTTTCAAGGTTCTCCAACTGTTCAAGCTCTGATTCTCTCCCTACCATTTCATCATCTCCCATTTATAAAATATATACTCACGAGTAGTATACTCACAAGTATATATTCTTGTCAAGATTCAGTTCAGGCAAACCCCCGATGAAAATTAAAAAAGAATCCGTCTCTCTCCTTACTCCCCTCAGCCGTCAGCATAAACCAAACCACCGGCTGTCAGAAAATGCTCTGACAGCCGGCAGCCCCTTAAATACATTCCAATATTCAAAATCACTTCTTCCGAATCGGAAAATACACCTCCGTCTCCCAGTCCTCCTGGGAAAGCGTATTAAACTGCGTTTTGATATAGAGGTCGAATGGCGCCCCTGCAATCTCATAGCCATTCTCAATGATCCAGGAAGCAATCGCACCATACGCTTCTGAAAGTGTGGAATATCCCCCGCGGTGTACGGTCATCGCACACTCGCACGGCTCCATCACCATATCCGCCCCGTCCTTCTCTTTAATTTCAACAAAGACTTCAATGTCCGAGGACTCATGGTTAAATTCATCATCATAATATCTTGCTCCGGTTAATCCGGTAAGCGTAACATGCTCCTTCGGCACACGTTCAAAAAGCGTCCCATAATATGTGCCGAATTCAGCCACGCCCATCATGGCGCGGTTTGCCAGAATATTCATTTCCGGCGAATTTTTGATTTCAATTGTGTAACATCCCTTCTGGTATGTCATAATATCACCTGTCCTTTCAAATACGGAAATGTGTGTCTGAAGCTCGTTCAGGATCATGGCCATTTCCTGCTGTTTTCGCTTCAGCTTTTCCTTTTGTTTCCGCAGTGCATCTGCAAGCTCTCTGTTTTCCGAAATGCTAATCATGCGCTGGATTTCCTCCAGAGAAAAACCATAGCGTTTCAGACGCCGGATATAGTTCATGGTATCAATCTGCTCTGTTCTGTAATAACGGTATCCCGTGAAAGAATCCACCTCAGCCGGAACAAGCAGACCAATCCGGTCATAATGATGGAGCGTTTTAACGCTGACCTGGCATACCCTGGAAAATTCTCCAATCTGCAGCACCTATATCTTACCTCCTCGCAATGATAGATTCGAATCTGATGCCAGTTTACCTTCTGACCTTAGGGGAGAGTCAATACCTTTTTTCAAAACTGTCTGCTTTTCTTTAAAAACAGCACCTTGTATAACCTAAATTCAGAAACCGGCACATTTTGCAGCTTCTTCATGACATACCTGGAAACCGGCGTTTCTAAATAATAATAAGCAATACCAACCGAAACACAGATTAAAATATTTACGAGCAAATGGCATGCGCGGTTCGGCATCCATGCACCAACACGGTTCTCCCAGTAGTTATAGTACAGCATCTGTACAAAAAAGATATGGTACGAAGCTTGTCCTGGCAGTTCCAGCACACGGCAGCGTAAATTTTGTCCATGAGCCATCGCAAAACTGAACAGCGGCAGAAAATACAACACTGCATAAACACATGTTCTTTCCCAGTAAGTAACCGTCATCGGCTCATACCCCAGATAGTCCGTTGCAATGATAAAAGCAGTTCCTGTCAGAAATAAAATCCAGTTTCTATTTTTTAGTTTGTTTCCCTTATATTCATATAAGTAGCAGCCAAAAGCAATAAGAAATATGTAACGGAAGCTGAGCAGCCGGTAACATTTTCCGTTTACCATGCAGATTCTTGCAAACAGCTCATAAACCACATTCATGATGAAGCACAACAGCAGACCATTTTCATAACGTTTGATGATAAAATATAAAACCGGGAAGAGAAAAATAATCTGCAGAAGAACCGGATAATAATAAGTTCCCTTTTCACCCACTCCTCCGCGAAAAAAATATACGATTATTTCGCGCAATGACAGTTTTTCCTCCAGTATACTGTGAAATACAATATTAAAAGCATATGCAATGGCAAACGGCACTGTAAAACGCACAAATTTGCGCAGCAGCAAATCCGGGGCATAAGCCCGGTGCGCTGTCTGAATATTCTTTTTTTCAAAAGAAGCCGTATTGACATAGCCGAATACAATCATAAAAATCGGGACTGCCATGGAAACCCAGAACGGGAAAAGATAACGCAGGCGTTCGGATTCCTTCCATGAAAAATGTGTGATAATAACCAGTAAAACAGCGACTCCTTTTGCAATGTCCAAAAAATGATTTCTCTGTTCCATATATCTGCCTCCTTATCAGACGGTATTTTACCACGAATCGCTTTTGTTGACAATATCTTTCAAATACTTTCACTGTTTACCCCGTACACACAAAATCCTTCTGATTCTTCATCATAATGAAAAACGACTTTAATAAAGGGACAGATTTTTTCCAAAATCCATCCCTTAAAAACCATATACTATCTGCTGTTATCCTCACCCCGCACACATCCCAAAAATCTTTTCCACATCCTCTACGTCCAGATGCACATAACTTCTGCTGGAAATACCGCTGGTGCGCACTGCCTCCTTTGCCATTTCGCCGAATTTTTCAGAAGTAATCCCGACTTCCTTTAAAGTCTTTGGCAGCCCGAGCGATACAAAAAACCCCTCTGTTTTGTCAATGGCAAGCTCTGCCGCTTTAAAGGAATCGCTTTCCTTAATATCCCAGACATTTCTGGCATACATGGCAAAACGGTTTACGGTTTCATCTGACAGGACATACCGCATCCACGCCGGAGTCAGGATTGCAAGCCCCACCCCGTGGGTAATATCATAGAACGCACTCAGCACATGCTCTATCGGGTGTACCGACCATGCCCCGCCTTTTCCGACTGTCAGCAGATGGTTCAGCGCAACCGTACTGCTCCACATCAGATTTGACCTTGCCTCATAGTTTTCCGGCTCTTTCATTGCCACCGGACCGTATTTGATGCAGGTTTTTAACACACTCTCCGATAAACGGTCCGTCAGGTACGCACCGTCATTCGGCTGGAAATACTGTTCAAACACATGGGACATAATGTCTGCAGTGCCTGCTGCCGTCTGTTTTTCGGGCAGTGTATATAAATAAGAAGGATCACAGATGGAAAGCGCCGGATACAGAAGCGGGGTATTAATTTCAAGCTTTTCATTCGTTTCTTCATTACTAATGACTGCCCCGCTGTTCATTTCAGAACCTGTGGCGCAGATGGTAAGCACGACTGCAACCGGCAGGGCATCACGGACTTTTGTTCTGTCCAGTACCAGATCCCACGGATTCCCATCATAAAATGCGGCGCATGCGATATGCTTACTGGCGTCAATACAGCTTCCCCCGCCCACGGCAAGGATTACATCAATCCCGTTTTCCTTACAAATCCCAGCACCTTTTTCCACAGATGACAGTTTCGGGTTCGGCTCGATTCCGGGAAGTTCAAAAACCTCAAAGTCTTTCAGCAGTTTCATGATACCGTCATATAATCCGGTTCTTTTAATACTTCCGCCGCCATACACAAGCAGCACTTTTTTTCCGTATTTTTTCAGTTCCTCCGGCAGACATGCAATCTGGTCTTTTCCAAAACGAATGTCTGTCGGCACGCAAAAGTTAAAATTATTCAATGTATGCTCTCCTTTAAATTTTAGCCTTAAACCGGTCATAATGCAGCGGCGCAATATCCACATCCGTACTTCCGGTCAGCA
>CAYNOE010000197.1:824-5771 GCA_964398745.1 uncultured Lachnobacterium sp. | reverse complement strand
CCTATGTGTCCCGCATGGAAAAAAAAGCGCTTGCAAAACTGAAAAAAATTTTGTAAAATAAATTCATCTTTTTTCATGCATATGAAAGCATGTTCCCGGCCGCTGGAATTGAGGTAAAAATGTACAGTACAGTTATGACAGCGATGCTGGATGGAATCCATGCAAAGCCGGTACGTGTCGAGGTGGATATCAGCCCGGGGCTTCCGGTCTTTGAAATGGTCGGGTATCTTTCGTCAGAGGTGCGGGAAGCTAAAGAGCGTGTCCGTACCGCCCTTCACAACTGCGGAATGGTTCTTCCCGCAAAACGTATCACAATTAATTTATCCCCTGCAAACATCAGAAAATCAGGAACTGGATATGACCTGCCGATTGCAGTTGCGCTGATGGCAGCCATGGGACTTTTTGATCCCGGATGCTGCCGGAATACGATATTTCTGGGAGAGCTTAATTTAAGCGGGGGATTACTGCCTGTAAAAGGAGTTCTTCCGGTGGTTTCCGACGGTATGGAAAACGGCATAAAAACATACGTAATACCAGGGGAAAACACAGGGGAGGCAGGGCTTGTGGAAGGTGCCGGAATCTATGGATTTTCAGAACTTTCCGAGGTGATTGCCTTTTTAAAAGGAGAAAAAAACAAAGCATGTGCCCCACCGGCAAAGTTTCCCGGAAAAGAACAGAAAAAAGTGGATTTTTCCGAGATAAACGGACAGCATTTTTTAAAGCGTGCGGCAGAAATTTCGGCATCCGGTATGCACCATATGCTGATTGTCGGGCCGCCTGGTGCAGGAAAGACCATGATTTCCGAACGCATCGCGACAATCCTCCCACCGCTTACCAGAAGCGAAAAACTTGAATTATTCAAAATCTACAGTGTCTGCGGCCTGCTTTCCGATTCCGGAAAGCTGCCGGACGAACGTCCGTTTCGAAGTCCGCACCATACCATAAGCCCTGCAGGGCTTGCGGGTGGCGGTCCGGATCTAAGGCCGGGGGAAATTTCCCTTGCGCACCACGGGGTTCTGTTTCTGGACGAGCTTCCCGAATTTGCCAAATCCACGCTGGAAATTTTAAGGCAGCCCCTGGAGGAACGGCAGATTCATCTTACACGCGTAAAGGGCAGCGTCACCTATCCGTCTGATTTTCTCCTCCTGGCATCCATGAACCCGTGCAACTGCGGTTATTATCCCGACATGCAGAGATGCCGCTGTACGCCGGCGTCCGTCAGGCGGTACCTCGGGCATCTGTCCCAGCCGCTCATTGACAGGATGGATATCTGTGTGAGGGTGGAAAATATCACTTATGAGGAACTTTCAGAAACGGGCGGGGGTGAAAGTTCACAGAGTATCAGAAACCGGGTGTGTGCCTGCCATGAAATCCAGCAGAAACGTTTTGCAAACGAAGCTTTCAAACATAACAGCGGAATTCCTTCCGCCCGTATAGGCGAATACTGCAGGCTGGGGGACAGGGAACGGAAATATATGGAATCAGTTTACCGGAAATTTTCCCTGACTGCCAGAACCTACCACAAGCTGCTTCGGGTGGCGCGTACCATTGCGGATCTGGAAGAAGCGGAAAACATCCGGCTTAAGGATTTGGCGGAAGCCGTATGCTACCGTGGAATTGATGAAAAATTCTGGGGAGGGCTTCAATGAGTAAATACGCATACTGGCTTTCAAATATCAAAGGAATCGGCGCGCATAAAATTTCCCTGTTCCGAAAAAAGGGATATATGTCGGCGGATATCTATCACATGGGGGAACGTCAGCTTAAAAAGCTGGATTTTCTGAAGGAAAAAGATGTGGACAGTATTCTGGAAAGCCGCAAAACCTGGAATCTGGAAAAAGAATGGCAGAATATTTTAGAGCAGGGCATTGGATTTGTTTCCCGTGAGGATGCTTCCTATCCGGCGAAGCTTTCCGGCATCCCGCAGGCACCTTACAGTCTGTATTACATCGGACGCCTGCCCGATGAAGATAAAAAACAGGTGGCAATTGTCGGTGCGAGAACCAGGAGCGCCTACGGAAGCCGGATTGCGGACGAGCTTGCAAAAACCCTTGCAGCAAACGGGGTGGACGTTGTAAGCGGGCTGGCAAACGGTATAGACTCGGACGGGCACAGGGGCGCACTGGATGGCGGGGGAGATACTTATGCGGTGCTTGGCTGCGGAATCAATATCTGCTATCCGAAATCCAACCAATACCTTTATGACAAAATTATCTCGCACGGGGGAATCATCTCGGAATATCCGCCGCAAACCCCGGTACATGCCGCATATTTTCCACAAAGAAACCGGATAATTTCCGGTCTGTCCGATTATACAGTTGTAGTGGAGGCCAGGTTAAAAAGCGGTTCCCTGATTACGGCGGATTTTGCGCTGGAACAGGGGAGGGAAGTTTATGCATTTCCGGGACGTGTCACGGACAGTTTAAGCCAGGGCTGCAACCGGCTGATAGCGCAGGGTGCAGGTGTTATTACAGGAGTAGGGGATTTCTTAAAAGAGATGCAGTTAGATACGACAAACATCCCGCGCCAGATAAATTTTAATAAAAATCTGCTTGAAAAAGATGAAAGGTTGGTGTATAGTTTATTCGATTTTTGTCCAGTCGGTCTCGGGACGCTGGTGGAGAAAACGGGTTATACGCTCCCGGAGGTCCTTTCAATCATGGAAAGGCTGGAACAAAAAGGATTCGTAAAGGAAATTTTTGCGAATTTTTATGTAAACACAGTCTGATTTAATGATAAAGGAGCAGGAAATGGCAAAATATCTGGTCATCGTGGAGTCGCCTGCAAAGGTGAAAACCATAAAAAAATTTCTTGGAAAAAATTATGAAGTCATGGCATCAAACGGGCATGTGCGTGATCTGCCAAAGAGCCAGCTGGGATTTTCCCCGGAAAATAATTTTGAGCCAAAATACATCACAATCCGCGGAAAGGGGGATATTCTCGCCGCACTGCGCAAGGAAGTCAAAAAAGCAGATAAAATATATCTTGCAACCGACCCTGACCGCGAGGGGGAGGCTATTTCCTGGCATCTTATGAAAGCCCTGAAACTGGAAGAAAAAGACGTAAGCCGCATCAGTTTCAACGAAATCACAAAAACGGCGGTCAAGGCTTCTTTGAAAGAACCGCGTGAAATTGACATGAATCTTGTGGATGCACAGCAGGCAAGAAGAATGTTAGACCGTATGGTGGGTTACAGGATAAGTCCCCTGCTCTGGGCGAAGGTAAAACGTGGTTTAAGCGCGGGCAGGGTGCAGTCCGTTGCGCTTCGGATTGTCTGCGACCGTGAGGAGGAGATTGACGCATTCATACCGGAGGAATACTGGTCACTGGAAGCGGAGCTTCTTGCAGACGGTGAAAAAAAGCCCCTGCTTGCAAAACTGACCGATAAGAACGGAAAAAAACTGGAAATCCACTCAAAAGAAGAGATGGATGCCATTCTTGAAGAGATAAAGGACTCATCCTTTGTGGTAAGGAATATCAAAAAAGGCGAGCGCACCAAAAAAGCACCGCTTCCGTTTACCACCAGTACCCTGCAGCAGGAGGCGTCCAAAGCGCTTAACTTTCCGATTTCCAAAACAATGCGCATTGCGCAGCAGCTTTACGAGGGCGTGGATATTAAGGGACAGGGAACTGCCGGTATCATTACCTACCTGCGTACTGATTCTGTCCGTATCTCGGAAGAAGCGGACACGGCGGCAAGAACCTTTATCAGGGAAAATTACGGGGAAGAGTACCTTTCAGCAGGGGAAGGAGCCAAAAAAAATACTGCCAAAATACAGGATGCCCATGAAGCCATCCGCCCGACGGATATCAACCGGGTTCCGTCTGAAATAAAAGAATCACTAAGCCGTGACCAGTTCCGCCTTTACCAGCTGATCTGGAAGCGTTTTGCGGCAAGCCGGATGGCAAATGCTGTATATGAAACCATGTCTGTCAATATAGCGTCTGCTGATTATACTTTCCGTGTATCAACCTCCAAGGTTGCTTTTGATGGTTTTATGCTTGCATATACAGAGGCGGATGATGAGAAGCAGGAAAAGCCGGTTATGATTAAGTCGCTGGAGGAAGGGACAGGGCTTTTTCTGCAGGAACTTTTCCCAAAACAGCATTTTACACAGCCGCCGGCACATTATACAGAAGCATCCCTTGTCAAAACACTTGAGGAACTGGGAATCGGACGTCCGAGTACCTATTCGCCTACCATTACGACAATCATCGCAAGAAGATATGTTACCAAAGAAAGCAAAAATCTCTATGTGACCGAAATCGGCTCAGTGGTAAATTCCATTATGCGGGATTCTTTTTCCACCATTGTGGATGAGCACTTTACGGCAAATATGGAGTCCCTTTTAGACAGCGTGGCAGAGGGGCAGGTCAACTGGAAAACTGTGGTGAAAAACTTTTACCCGGATCTGGAAGCGGCAGTGCAGGCAGCGGAGGAAGAACTTGAAAAAATCACCATAGAGGACGAAGTGACAGAGGAAGTCTGCGAACTCTGCGGTAAAAATCTTGTGATTAAGTACGGACCACACGGCAAATTTCTGGCATGTCCCGGCTTTCCGGACTGCCGGAACACAAAGCCGTATTACGAAAAGATTGGTGTGGAATGCCCGAAATGCGGCAGGGATGTCGTAATCCGGATGACAAAAAAGGGCAGAAGGTACTACGCATGTATTGACAATCCGGAATGCGACTTTATGAGCTGGGGACGTCCGGTGGCGGAGAGATGCCCGCGCTGCGGCGGTTATATGGTTGAAAAGGGCAGTAAGCTTGCCTGCGCGGACGAACACTGCGGCTACACGAAACCAAAAGAAAAAGAAGAAAATTAATCCAAGTTTTGCAAAACTTATTGTGTTGTCAGAAAAATTGTGATAACATGGTACAAGATAAAGTGAATGCAGGAGGTAACCAAATGAGCGTTCAGCTTCTTGACAAGACCAGAAAAAT
>CAYNOE010000197.1:0-814 GCA_964398745.1 uncultured Lachnobacterium sp. | reverse complement strand
GACGTACTGACTGCAATTCTGGATTCCAATATCATTGTGATCAGCAGAAAAGGAAAGGTTCTTGGCTCAGGTGTAAGCGACGGGGTGGAAGAACTTAAGGAGCTGATTGTGGATGTGGTTGGCGGATATATTGACGCGGAGTTAAACGAACGTCTTCTTGGAATCCTTTCTACAAAAGAAAATGTAAATCTTGAAACACTGGGTTTCGGGGAAGAATCCAGAAGATTCCGCGCGATTATTTCCCCAATTGACATTGCGGGAGAGAGGCTTGGCACACTGTTTGAATACCGGTGTGACATGGATTATAATATTGACGATATTATCCTTACGGAGTATGGGACTACTGTTGTGGGGCTTGAGATGATGCGCTCCGTCAATGAAGAAAACGCAGAAGAGGCAAGAAAGATTGCAATTGTAAGATCCGCAATCAGCACGCTTTCGTTTTCGGAGCTGGAAGCTATTATCCATATATTTGATGAATTAGAGGGCAATGAAGGAATTCTGGTTGCCAGCAGAATTGCAGACCGGGCAGGGATTACCCGTTCTGTCATTGTGAATGCACTCCGTAAATTCGAAAGTGCGGGCGTCATTGAATCTCGTTCTTCAGGGATGAAGGGTACATATATCAAAGTGGTAAATGACGTTATATTTGATGAGATTGAAGAACTTAAACGGAAGAAAGTTCATTAGCAAATTAAGCCATGGATGGTAGAAACTGGGGCATATTTATGTAATATCGCCCCTTTTTACATGAAAAATGTCGTTTTTTTGAAAAAACACTTGTAATTTAACGCAAGTATACTATAATTAGTAT
>CAYNOE010000196.1:0-5807 GCA_964398745.1 uncultured Lachnobacterium sp. | reverse complement strand
CGATTATATAGCAGATAACTTACGGTATTGTGACTTTTATATTACAGTTTTGTCATGTTGGGGGAAATTACGCATGTCAAACTGTCTTTCCTTTTCTAATACATCGAGTACATCCGCCAGTGAATACATTTCTGATTTCTGAAAACAGAGATAAAACAAGGTATCCAGCTCATATTCCCTGTTTAACGGAGCCATATCACAGGTAGAAAGCGTTGCATTTGCAACCTCTTCAAAATATTTTATTGCTTCTATCGCGTTATATTTATCCATATCATACGATATTTTTTTCATATAATCTCTCTGCACCATATAAATTACCATCGGCAGTATATCTCCCCGCTGAAGCAGCAGGCATCTTCGTTTTTGTTTTTTCATATAATCTTTCAGCCATTTACCCGCCTGGGCAGCGTTTGGGGAAATATCGAAACTGGAATCAAGTTCAGAAATCAGGCTTCGTATTGTCTCCGGACACGGTGCATCCCCATCTATTTTTTCAAGTGCCTGTATTCCAAATAAAGACTTCATCTGCCTCTCTCTCTGTACTGCCATTCCAAGCAAATCAGACATTCTCTTCTCTGTCATACGAAAAAATTTCTGTTCTCTTACAATATCAGACAACGCCTCATAATTAAATGAAAATAATTCCCGGATAAGCAGTGTGTTGGGATGATGTTCCGAATATACCACCTGTGCTAACTCAAGAATATTCGTCCTCAATTCTTCATCAATTTTTTTCTTGCTGTAAATATAACGCCGAATTGTCTCAAGGTTTGTTTCACGGATAAACCTTCTCCGCTTCCACTGGAAATACTCAGTCTCTTCAAGCAGGGTCTGCAAAACAATCTCCGCATCCTCTTTTATACTGTTCAGAATCAGTTTTTTATATCTCAAAAAATAATCCAGCACCGTCTGGCTGTAGCCCTTAAAAAATCTCGCGTTTCCTGTCATCCACACAAGAAATCTATCCGGCGGTAAATCCTTTTTTGCCTGGTACTGTTTCCTCAGTTCATGGGTGGAATGTGTCCGGCAGAAGGAAATGTCAATATCAAGCCGGCTCTCATATTCTGCTGCCATATCATCGCACTCTTTCTGTGTAAGCCCCCTCTCTAACCCGTACAGATAGATAATTTCCATATAATCATTTATTTGAAAGGACGGCTCTTTCAATCCCTCCACGAGGAATCTCTCCGTCTGTTTTTCATCCAGTCCCAGAGCGAAACAAATAGCAAAGACACTTTCTCTGTCCGGCACGGCATATCCGCCAATCCCAAACCAGCGTCTTATTGTCGGCGCGGATGCCAGGTTCAGCGGAGATATCTTTTCACAAAACGCCCGATAGGCCTTTTGCCTGGTTTCCGTATCGTCGACACCCTCCATTGTATACCCCATCTTCTGTATCAGAAAATAATCAAAACTCTGATACTCCCTTTTCGATATCCATTCCTGAACACTGCTCTGCAAATCCTTCATCGTATTTTTCTCCTAGTTTATCATGCCATCCAAATTTACTTTTGGCGGCTTTTTTGTTGCCCTGCTCTTTGCTGCCTTTGTTGGTCTCGGGGTATCTGCCGGCTCCGGCACACGGGCAGGAACCGGAGGCTGGGTTTTCTCCGGCCTTCCTTTACTTATATTCAAGTGGATGCTCTTTCCCTCTTTTACACTTGTGCCGTTTTTTATGCTCTGGGCAACTACTGTATTTTTCCTCTTTGCTGATTTTACCCATTTAAGTGTCACTTTCAGCTTTCTATTCTTCATCAGGTTTTTTGCTTTTTTATAATGAAGTCCGATAACAAAAGGAACCTTATATGTTTTTTCCTTTACTTCACTGCCCGGAGGTTTCGCCGTTGGCTTCCTGTTTATGGTTGCCATGGAGACCGGCTGCATCCCTGTCGGAAGTACATTTGCCACTGTATCTTCCGTATTTCTTTCTTCCCCCCAATTCATTCCCCAAAATATCAGTGCACCTACGCCAATCATGGCACCGCCGGCATATACCATCCTTGAAACTGTTCCCTTAAAAAATAATCTTCTGTCCTTTTCATCCTGCAAAGCCTTTCGGAGTTCTGAAATGCTTGAATAGCGCTCTTTGACATTGATAGAAATCCCTTTCATAATGGCTTTTTTCTGACCGCGGCTCAAATTCACCTGATCCATTCTAAGCAAAGATGGTACTTCATCAACAAAAATCCGTTCCAGCGATTCATCCGGCACATTACCCGTCAAGCAGAAATACATAGTAGCACATACCGCATAAACGTCTGTCCACACTCCCTGTTTCCCCCGTGAGCGGTATTGCTCTGCCGGAGAAAATCCCCTCTTAAAAACGACAGTAAGACTTTTTTCTATCTCCGCATTTGTCTCACGCACGGAACCAAAATCTATCAGTTCCCATTTTTCTTCCGACGTCACGATAATGTTGTTCGGGCTGATATCCCGGTGAATCAGCCCCGTTTTGTGTATCTGTTCCAGCGCATTCATCAAAAGGTCCATATGCTGCAGGACCCATCCCCCTTCCATTGGCCCATGTTCCTCAACATATGTTTTCAGGCTAATTCCCTTCACATACTCCATAACAATATATGCCGTTTTATTTTCATGAAAAAAGTCGTGCACGGATACTATTCCGTCCACTTCGCGAAACAGTGCCAGCCTTTTTGCCTCATCCAGAAACTTTTCCATCATCTGCTCATAATCTGCCTGATTTTCTTCTTCATAAAGACATACGTCATGCCCTGTCCCCTCCGTCACATTCCGATAAACATGATTTCTCGGGAAACATTCTTTCACAGCAATCACGCTTTCAAATAAAGTATCCTTTGCAATATATGTAATTCCAAAATTTCCCTGCCCCAGTACCTTTCCTAACACATAACGCTCTGCCAGCACAGTGCCCGGCGGAAGATGGCGCATTGATGTACTCACGTCTTTTTGCAGGCAGCCGCAATACGGGCAGCGCATTTGCCCCTCTGTTCTATTCATGCAATTGGCACAAAAATCTATTCCCTTAATTTTCATGAAAGTCTCCGTATTTTTGAGTATGGGCTATACCACTTTTTCCCACCCTTCTTCTGATATGTCCGCACTCTTAAGTAAATGCTTTTCTTTCCTTTTTTATATCCAACTTTAAATATCTTTTTATTCTTCTTTATGTTTGTCCGTTTCAGTTTTATCCTTTTGTATTTTCCCTTTCCCCGTCTGTAATAAATTTGTATATCCGTTCCATGATACTTTATTATACGAATCTGTGCCATCCACATGTTATTATATATTTTCCGGATTTTAATTCGTATTACCGGGCGCACAAGTTTTGTTCTCCCAGGCTTTGACACCGCCGGAACCTGCGTGGGTTTGACCGCAGGAGATACCGTCGGCAAAGCTGTTATTTCCGGTAGCCGGGTTGGGGATAAGGTTGGCACCTGTGGCTGCACTGTCGAAACCGGCGTATCAGATGGCTTTGCGGTCACAGACAGCGTCGGAGACGGTATAGGAGAAGCTGTTTTCCCCGGCATCTGCGTTTCGGCAGGTTCCTCTGTCGGCAAAATTCCCGGTGTCTGGGATGACTCTGTCCCCCCAGGGCTTCCAGGAGTAGAAAACGGCTGTGCTGTTGCTGGCGCATCCTGTGTCGGCTGCGGAACAGACGTATTTTCTGTACTGTGGGTCGGAGCCGGCTGTGCTGTTGCGGTTGCGGTCGGTGTCGGGGACAATGTTGGTGCAGCCCCCGACAAGTCCGCACTGATTTCGATACTGCATATATTTGCAAAATCAACACTGCTGCCATACATAGTTGCTGAATGTGCATGAGCATTATCCACCGTATTCCCTTTTATTTCACAAGAAGTCTGATATTCTATTTCTCCCATTTCATTTCTAAAAAAAATATTTAAATGAAATTCATCAGGCAGTGTATGGTCTTCCTGTAATTTTCTTAAGCTGAACCAAAGACCCCAATACTCCGGTTCGTCTCTATAGTATTTAGGATACAATGTAATATCATATATCTCTAAAATATTATCAAACACTGCACTTGCATTAATGTCTTTATTCTCCCACGAATGCTTCTGAATAGAGAATGTAAAAGCATCCGTCATATCCAAATTTGTACTACTGGTTATTGTTTGTCTTCCGCCTGGTAGCAATTTGTCTCCAAAATAGCCAAGCAAAACAATCATTAAAGAACCAGTACTGTCATAAAAACAAAGCCTAAGTGCTCCCTTAAATATTCTGCTTCCTGTATTTGTTACATCACAACAAAAACTAGACTGCAATGCTCCTCCAGCATCCTCCCCAATAATCAAAGATATGTTACTTATATGCAAAACACCGAAATCACGGTCCGCAATAATTCCCGGTCTTGTAATTGCCACCCTTCTGGGGGTCTGTGTATTTCCATACTCTTCCGCACAAACGATACTCCCCTGCATCCCAGGCATATTGAGTGAAAAAATTAATATTAAAAATATTGCTATTATTTCTCTCCATTTACTTCTCTTCAAGTACAATCACCTATCTGTCAAAAAAATTAACATCATATAGCATATCTTCCAATGTAAAATTTTAGCATACTAAATATATGGGGTCAAGAAATATCCCATTATTCGGCACTTGCTTTTGGCATTTTTGTGCATTTTTTTACCCTTTTAAGCTGACCATTATTATAAATCATGTACTTTAATTTTTCTTTCCAGATTTTTCTTCAAATTCCCTTTCTGGAAGACAAACAAAATTTACAGCTGCTAAATACTTTTTAGCAAATTCTGTAGATATTTGAGCCCGTGAATCATTATATCTTTTTGCTTCCATACGATTGCAAGAAGCCAAAGGTCATAAGGTATCCTCCCACAAGTGGGTCCCTCCTTATGACAATAATCAAATGAGCTAAACATCATCTCTGTAAGCTCATTCATATAATCATTCATAGCCTCCACATCACCGAGGAGAAGTGCCTTAATAAAGTCATTATAGTCCGAAGCATTCTCACAAAACCAATCGCTGACCATATTTTTAAACATTTTCCAGACCTCATAATTCGTCAGCTCCAATGTGTATATATCACCCTCTATATCCGTAACTTTCAAATAACCGCTGGCAAGCAGAAGACTCCAGATAACATTTTCATTACTGCCTAACTGGTTAAATACTATTTTTTCGTCTATTTTGCTCTTAATAGGGCGGTGCTGCAGCAACTCCTCAAACTTCATTTTTATATCCTTGCTCCCCTTACAGAGAAGACTTCCTGCAAGACCGTTTGAGCTTGTATTCGCCCAGTAAGTTATTAACTTTCTTTCACCTGAAAAATTAATAATTGACCATGGATTATAATTTTCATTTTGTTCCAATACATCTGACTTTTTTATAAAGGCATACTTTGTATACAGATTCTCAATCATGCGGAAAATCTACGCTCTGGCATCCGTATAGTTATTCGCCTTTACACCGGCAAAAGACAGAAAGAGTATGGGATACGTTCCCCGTGACTCCCGGTATTTATAATCTCCATCAGGAGATTTTTCGTCCCATATGGAAAGATTATAAAACAGCTCTCCTCGTTTCTTATAATCCAGCTTGAAAAAGCATTCCAGCATACTCATATTCAGAGTCTTTCCAAAACGCCTCGGCCGGGTTAACAAGGTTATTTTATCTTTTGTTTCCCACCATTCTTTTATAAATGCTGCTGTGCGCCTATTGATACCACTCTTGCCACGCGTACCTCCATTTCGATGCCACTTGCATGAATGAAGAGCCGTAAACGCTACATAGTGGGTACTATGCCAAAAATATCACTCCGTTAGGAGTGTCCGTTCTTTTTC
>CAYNOE010000195.1:0-5836 GCA_964398745.1 uncultured Lachnobacterium sp. | reverse complement strand
GCGGCATGAATAGTGAAATTGCGGCTCATATAAGGAAACTTTTCGTAACAATAGAAAGGAAGGTTTCTCTATGCGTCTACGAAATATCAAAGGTTCCAGGGAATTTATTGAAGCGAGTCCGTTTGTCGTGCTAAAACCCGAGGAACAAAAAGGACAATGGCATACTTTTTTTGGAAATAATAATCCTCTCCATGTCGAAATCGGCATGGGAAAGGGACAGTTTATCCATACATTGGCAGAAAACCACCCGGATATAAACTATATTGGCATTGAAATGTATTCAAGTGTCTTATACCGAGCCCTGGAACGCCGTGCGCAGACAGAACTTAATAATCTGTATTTCCTGCGCTTTGATGCAAAATATCTCGATAATGTTTTCGATAAAGGCGAAGTTTCCAGGATTTACCTGAACTTTTCCGACCCCTGGCCAAAAGAACGCCATGCAAAGCGTCGTCTGACAAGTCCGGATTTTCTCTCCCTCTATGACCGGATACTAAAAAAGGAGGGCGTTGTCCAGTTCAAAACGGACAACCGCCCCCTCTTTGACTTTTCCGTGCAGTGTATTCAGAATTCCGGTATTTTTCACATTGTCGAATTGACTTATGATTTGCAATACAGCGAATTTTTAGATGGGAATGTAATGACCGAATACGAAAGCCGCTTTGTTGCGGAGGGAAAACCTATCTGCCGGCTCGTCTGCTCCCGCTGATGTTTGTGACAGATGGTAAACTATCCGGAACCTTGCACATATAATACGAAAAAAGGGAATATATGCAAATGGGTCAGCCTTTTAAATATAAAATAATCCATTTCCTGAATTGCGGAAGGCAATCGCGGAAAATTAAACATATTTTCCACTGCCTCGATGAGATTATGTGCCTGTTAAATATAAAATAGTGTCTGCTGATTATCATTTTGAATTAAAGTGTATTATTTTAGGAGCAAGTCCACTTTTGTTTAATTGATTTTCACGCGGTTGTATAACATTGGCATCTACCAAAGAGTGATATATCTCAAGAGCTTCAACTAAAGGATTTTTAAGATACCGTTTATCGACTTCCATCTCCAGTGATTGAATTTTATCAACAATACTCATCATAAAAACCTCCTTGTATGAACAAACACCATTAAATTATACTTAGCAATATATTCTTTCATTACAGAAAAATAATCTTCAATTCTTCTGCATAATTCTTTATTCTCACCATAATCTATAATTTTTAACTCCATCCTTCTTAGTTCTTCCATATTAATTGCTCTACCATGCGACTTCCATATATTGTTATCACTTAATCTGTCCGCAATTTCATAAGCACGTTGCTTCTTTTCTTCTAAGGTAACTTCTGCACCATTAGAATGTGTCACCCAATCTTTAAACTTATACTTGACCAACCATTTCTGAATCAAATCAACAGCCAGCTCTTTAGCTTGCTCGTATGCTCGCAATTCTGCCAAATCAAAATCTTTAAGAATTAAGAATTCTGCCTGAGAAATAGTATTGTCCTGCGCCTTAGACAGTAATTCATTAATCTTATCTAAATAACCCAGCGCAGCAACTAACTTTCCATCTCTATTTTGCACTTGAGGGTCAACAGGACCTAATGCGCTATAATAATTCATATAAATATTATCTCCGCTCATGCAAAAAATAGTTCCCGCACTATAAGCATAATTTGGCACAATAAAATTTACTTCAGAATAAAAATGCCTTAAAATGGTAACCATTCTATTGACAGGGTTTAAACTGCCACCAGGAGTAGTAAGTATAATATAGCAGGTAGTTCTTGTATTATCTCCAGTTTGCAAATCTTCAACCACACTTTTCATCTGGTCTTCAGCAGAATCAAAAATTTCCCCACAATATACGATTACATCGGCATGCAAATAATCTTCTAAGTCCTGTAATTTCTTTGTTATAAGCTCTCTTACTGTTTCATCAATAGGATTAACCATCTTACTCTTCTCCTTTTAGTTTGTGCGTGCTGATTAACAGAGATTAGTACGAAAATTGCATGAAAAAATTTTTTTATTTTATCAAAACCCCTGCTACTATTATACCAGATTTTAAGAAAAAAGTCAGTAAAATCGGAGATTTTAATTTAAATCAGCAAACAATACATAAATACTTATAATGCCCAATCAATTACAAAGCCTACTCCTCTTCCAGGGATATTCCTTTCTTTTTCAGTTTCTTTTCAATAAGTATCCCGAACAGATAACTGAGAACGGCTACCGTCGGAACACCGAGGAACATTCCCATCACTCCGAAGAGTGCACCGCCGACAGTTACTCCGAAAATAACCCACAAAGGCTTGATTCCGGTCAGGTCGCCGAGGATTTTCGGACCGAGATAGAGGCCGTCAAACTGCTGAAGCGCAAGTATCATGATGATAAAAATGAGCGACAGTTTCGGATTGATAAAGAAAAAAATGATAACACCCGGTACTGCTCCGATAAATGGGCCAAAATACGGAATCATATTCGTGATACCGACAATCACGCTAATCAACAGCGCATACGGCAGATGAAGAATCAGCATAATAATAAAACACAAGATTCCGATTATCAACGAATCAATCATTTTACCAAAAAGGAAACCATTAAAAATATGGTTACACTGTAAAATGATTTTCCATGTTCTTTTCTCCCTGCCCTTCGGGGTAACGGCATAGACGATTTCCCTCGTTTTTTCCATTAATTCACGAGCTCCTATCACAAAATAAATAGAAACAACAAGGCCGATTAACGTATTGTATACGACCATCACAACAGATGATGAAAACTGATATACATATGGCACGATATTGGAACTGTAATTCATAAGGTTATCCGGTACATGAACTTTCAGATATTCAATTAAATCGCTGATATCTAAAAACGGAATTTGTTTGTTTATTTCTTCCTCGTGATTTATCATATACTGGTATCCATTTTTAATCGTAGCTACAATATCTTTTCCGCTGTCACGAAGCTGCGGATAAATATATATAATAATAATTGTAAGCACTCCAATTACGATAATATAGGAAAATAAAACGCTCAGAAACCTCTTTACCCGCAACGCCTTGTCTTTTTTTATATGATTTAACCCATTCCTGATTATTTTCACAAGCGGATAAATGAGATACGCAAAGAAAAAACCGATAATAAATGGCATTAAAATGGATATAATTTTTTCTAGAATAATAATCGTCTGTGACCAATTCCATATTGTGACAACCACTAGTGTACATACAGCAACCAGTGCGACAATATACCAGATATGGCTTACAAGGTTTTTTAACGTCTGTAAAATTTTGCTTTTCAACTCCCGTTCCTCCATCTACATTTTTTAATCAATTTTTTTAAATACTACTTGCATTTTAGATAAATATGGGATATAATATCCCTTGTGTTATTCATAGAGCGCCATTAGCTCAGCTGGAAGAGCACCTGACTCTTAATCAGGGTGTCTGGGGTTCGAGCCCCCAATGGCGTACTCCCGAGTCCTTGTTTGGCAGACCTGCAACTGCTGGGTGAGGGCTTTTTTTTATTCTTTTTTCCATGGAACCCCCGGCCTTATTTCATATAGTATTTTCTTATAAAACCAGGGATTCCATAAACCCTTATCTTCTCCTGCCCGATTTTGCCTCCTCTAAGGACTGGCTTTCTTCATCGGAAAGTGTCACAAATACTTCTCCACCTTTTACTTCTTTTATATAAGTGTAACATCCCTCTGAATTACTGTGCATTGAATTCAAAATAAATCCATCGTTGTCCTTTGTCAAAAGCGTCAGTACAAAACTGAGGGTACCTCCGATTTCCTTAAAGGCGTCATACTTAACAATTCCAATTTTCTGATAAGTGCGTAGAAGATTTTTATCAATGATGCCAAGTCTGGAATCCACTTCCTGTAATTTTTCATTAATATAATCCATATTGGCAAATTTCTTTTTGAAAGCCTCCTCTAAGCTTCCTCCTTCCGAGCCTCTCATAAATGCCTCATATCTCCGCCTCAAATTTGCCGTCTTATTCAGCTGAATAATATAAAGGACAAAAAGCAAAAGAACCAAAGCAATACATATCATAACAACTAAATCTGTCTCTATACCAAAATCACTAAAATGAAACATTCTCTTCCCTCCATATCAAACATACGTTCTATTTAAAAAATGCCAGTATTTTTTCCAAATCTTCCGGCGTATAATACTCGATTTCTATCTTTCCTTTCTGTTCTGTTTTCCGATTAATGCTGACCTTTGTTCCGAGTTTCTGTTTTAACTTCTCTTCAATGTCCCGATATACGAAATCATTTTTTAACTCTTTTTTTGGTTGCTTCTTTGTCGGATTATTGATTTTCTTGATTAGTTTTTCTGTTTCCCTTACACTTAATTTTTCATCGAAAATTTTAGAAGCTATGTGAAATTGCTCTTCCTTATCGGATAAGCCAAGCAGCGCCCTGGCATGTCCACTTGAAATATTTTCATCCACTAACATGTCAAGTACCCTGTCATCCAGTTTTAAAAGACGCAGTGAATTTGTAATTGCCGTCCGGCTCTTTGAAACCTTTTCCGCAACTTCATCTTGTTTTAAATTGTATTCCTTTATTAATCCCTGATACGCTCTTGCCTCCTCGACAGGATTCAAATCTTCGCGCTGAATATTTTCAATCAGTGCAACTTCCATTATCTCCTGTGGAGAATAATCTTTAATGACAACCGGTACTTCTTTCAGCCCCGCCATCTTCGCTGCACGCCATCTTCTTTCCCCGGCAATAATTTCATAATAATCCTTTTGTTTTGCCACAACAAGAGGCTGTACGATGCCATGCTGCTTAATAGAGTCACTTAACTCCAACAGAGAATCTTCGTTAAAATTTCTACGCGGCTGATTTTTATTTGGTTCAATTTCATTTATCTTCAAAATTGTCTCGCCGCTTCCATGCCCTGCATCGTTCTCTCCATTTGAAGTGGAGGGTGTTTTTGGTATCATAGAATCCAGCCCCTTGCCAAGGCCCATTTTCTTTGCCGCCATTAACTATCACTCCCCTCAATAATTTCTTTTGCAAGAGCCATATATGCTTTTGCCCCGGTAGACCTTCCATCATATTGAGTAATCGGAAGACCATGACTCGGCGCTTCTGCGAGACGGACACCTCTTGGAATAATTGTATTATAAATATGTTGTTTTAAATTGTTTCTTACATTGTCGATTACCTGCATCGAAAGATTTGTCCTGCCATCATACATAGTAAATACGACACCATTGATTTCCAGTTTTGGATTCAATCTTTCTTTTACAAGGCTAATTGTGTATATTAACTGGCTCAATCCCTCCAAGGCATAGTATTCACATTGGATTGGTACAAGGACAGAATCTGCTGTTGTCATTGCATTGATTGTCAAAACATTTAAAGATGGTGGACAGTCAATAATAATATAATCGTATTTATCTCTAATTTTTGAAACAATATTATGTAAAAGATAATTTCTATTATCCATATCCATTGTCTCAATTTCAATACCTGAGAGATTAACATTTGCTGCCAAAACATCTAAATTCTCAAAAACATTTTCTTGCAAACAGTCTGTAAAAGAATCTTCCCCTATCATTAACTGATATACTGTTTTTTCTAATTCATCTTTTTCAATTCCTAAACCGCTTGAAGTATTTCCCTGCGGGTCCATATCAATCACAAGAACTTTTCTTCCTCTCTCCGCTAAAGCCGCAGAAAGATTGATTGTCGTAGTTGTTTTTCCTACGCCGCCCTTCTGATTAGCTATGGCCATAATTTCGCTCATTGTTTCCTCCATTTCTTTGGTTTGAATAAACCAACTCTAGCATATTCTTCAAAAAT
>CAYNOE010000194.1:0-5857 GCA_964398745.1 uncultured Lachnobacterium sp. | reverse complement strand
GTACTAGATTTCTGCTTGCTTGTCTACTTTCTTTTTGTGGAAAAACAAAATATTTTGCAAAAAAATGATGGGAAATAGCAATTTACTACTTCCCATCGAAATTTTCAGATTGTATTTTATTATGAACAACCTAATTTACTGCTATCTCTTCAGATTTATTAATTCCTCAAGGAGCGTATCAGAAACTGTGATGGTACGTGAATTTGCCTGGAAACCACGCTGTGTTATAATCATATCCGTAAACTGCGCGGATAAGTCCACATTGGACATTTCCAGCTCGCCGGCCGCCATCTTGCTTCCGTCCGCGGAGATATCCGTGCCGATTCCGTCAAACTCACCGGAGTTTCTGGTTTCCTTATAACAGTTGTTTCCCACCTTCTCAAGACCCGATGCATTTGCAAACTGTGCAACCGCAATCTGTCCAAGGATTTCCGTGTTGCCGTTGTCATAGCTTCCACGGATAATTCCGCTTCCGTCAATCTGGATTCCGGTTAATTTTCCAAGCTTTTTCCCTGCTCCCGTTCCATTGGAAGCTCCACGCTCCATACGGTAAGAGGAGACACCTCCATTGTCCTTATTTTGGGACTGGGAGAAATTCACGACTACGTTCTTGAAGTTACTGATAGTTATAGTAGTATCAGTTACATCCGGATTCTGCACCTGGTTTCCATCTGGTCCGGTAGCATAACCGGTAGGGAATGCAGCCCTCAAATTCATTGTCTGGCTGACCGGTGTTGCACCATCCTGTCCTGCGGTGCCAATCTGGATAAATGTACCTTTATTCGGGTTGAAATACATATCATATCCATTGGCTGTACCATCCCCCCAGATAGTTGCAAGTTGTTTTGCCCTTTCGGCAGGAGTAGTATTGGTAATTATGGATTTACCCGTGGAATCCTGTATGTCCTCAAGGGAAACATGGTACGGTACTGCATTTTCTACTGCATTGGCATTGGCAGGATCTGCAGGTTTTACCGAAAACTTCGCGGTATAGGAATACCCAAGGTCATCATAAATTCCCACCTGCATAATATAGCCTGTGTCACTCGCCAGGTTCTCGTCATTTTTGTCAAGCACCCCGTGTACAAAAGCCTCCGTGGTTGCCTCCGCATCTGAGAAGTCGTTTCTTGGTGCCATAACCTGTAAAGCGGATACGGTATCCTTACGGATGCTCCTTGTAACGGTCTGCGTATCCGGATCGGTCTCCTCTACTGCCTGCCAGCCCATTACAGTATATCCGGTGGAACACATACAAAGATATCCGTTTCCATCCACGTAGAAAGATCCCGCACGGGTAAAATAACGGTTGGTTCCGTCACTGACGATAAAGAAATTTGGTGTCTGGCTGTCAGAAAGCCTGACATCAAACGGGTTTCCGGTCGACTCGGAAGAACCGGCTCCGGTAATGTTAATTGAAGTGGATGCCATGCTTACACCAAGACCAATCTGCTTGGCATTAGTTCCGCCGACTCCTGCCGCTGCATTTCCACCGGATGCCGGTGAAAGTGTCTGATACATAATTTCTGAAAATCTTGCGTTGGAAGCCTTAAATGCTTCGGTGTTTACGTTAGAAATATTGTTACCAATAACGTCCATTCTCGACTGATGTGTCTTAAGACCTGACACAGCAGAGAATAATGATCTCATCATAATAGTTGCCCTCCTATGGGTGCCGCCCGGTTTTTTCTGTCAGTCCAAAACCGGGATTCTTCCGGTCGTACATCAAAGATGTACAACACAGACCAGAATCTGATTAACTGATTACGGCGCCGTCAATATTTGTAAAAACGTTTGATAAAGTTTCCGTCTGGTCCATTGCAGTCACAACCATCTTATTCGGGATGTTTACAATAAATGCAAGGGAATCCACCAGCACAAGGGAATCCTGTATGCCTTTGTCACCCGCCTGCTTTACTCCGTTTTCGAGCCTTCTGCTCTGCTCCTCGGAAAGGCTGATGTTGCGGCTGGACAGTCTCTGGGATGCATGTTTGGAAAACCGCACCTGCGTACCTTCTGACTGCTTCTGCTTTAAGACCTCTTCAAAGGATAACTCGGAAGCTTCTGCCGGACTGGCTGTCTGTTCTTTTCGGTAATACTGGCCGGTTACCTGTTCAATTGACGAAAACTGGTTTGGAATCCGATTCATATCCTTTCCTCCTGTTGTAATGCTCTGTTCTTCAGCCTACGATGCTGCCTGCGTCTGCCCGGCACCACCTGAATTCTGGTCATTGCCTTCTGTATCTCCCTTAGTACCTTCCGTTCCTTCTGTACCTTCGGTTTTTCCTTCTCCCTGTGTACCTTCCGTCTTGTCTTCTCCCTCTGTGCCTTCTGTATCTCCGGCAATTTTCTTAAGAATCGCAAGCTGCTGTTCGTACTTCTGGAATTTGTCCACAACATCCTTATCAAGGAATTTCTTCTGGTAATCCGTCATGCCGTCATATAAATCGCGGAGCTGTTTAATTGCTTTTTCATACGAAAGCGTAATGTTATCCACATCCGGCAGTAAATCCAGCATATCCTTAAAGGTCTTTGTAATTCCGACTGCCTCGTAGTATTCTGCGTCTGCCACGGAATCCAGATCCTCAAGGCTGTAAAGCCGGTTGTTGACACTTAAGGACACGGTACCATCTGCATTGTACATGACATAATCCACCTTGCCGTCCACAAACTGCTGTTTTCCGGTTGTGTCTTCTGTCACATCCATGATAACATACTTTCCGACCAGGTTGTTTGCCATATTGTTCTGCTCGGTCTTCTGCAGCCCGAGAACTGCCTCAAGCTGTGAGAATGTTGCAAGCTGAGCCACATACTCGGTATTGCTTGTCGGCTCCAGCGGATCCTGGTACTGCATTTCTGCACAAAGCAGTGTCAGAAACTGGTCATACCCAAGCTTGGAACCAGACTGGATTTTTTCTTCCTGCTTACTTTTATCTTTGGTTTCCTTGTAATCTGCAATTTTCCCATCCTTGTCAATGGGAGCCCAAAGTTCTGCCATATTTCATTTCCTTTCCATGCGCCTATGCGGTCAAATCCACGGAATTGCCGTTGTCGCGCATTATCTGTGCTGCCAGTGCCTCCTCTTCTGTCATTACAGAAGATAATTCGTCCAGTTCGGACAGATGCAGGTTTCTTCTCTGGGAAGACTGCTTCTGCTGTCTTTCGCCCTCCTGCTGTTCCCTTGTGAAGTTCTGTTCAAGGTTCTTTTCGAACTCATGGGATGCAACAGTTACTTCAATGGCGTCTACACGGACTCCTGACTGGTTTAAGCTTTCCCTTAATTCTGCAACCTGCGCTTCCAGTGCGACCTTTACCGCTTCATTGGAAGCTGCAATCTGTGCACTGACTGCACCCTGCTTTGCGGAAATCTGTAAATAAATTTTTCCAAGATTTTCCGGATTAAGCTGCATTTCAAGGGATGTTTCTGCTTGTGAGAGATTCAGCTTTACATTTTCTGCAATCTGCTCAATGATATCCACGGTATCCACCGGAAGATAAACCTCCTCCGTAAGCGGCTGTACCATCGGAATGTCTGCTTCTGCAGTCATCAAAGGTACCGGTTGCTCTGGCATGGACTGTGAATGTTCTGCCGGCTTAAAGTCTTCTTTCGGCTGCCGGCTGCCTTCGTTATCTTGTTCTGTAAATGCTTCATTGGAACCATCCGGCTCCCCGGTCTGTGTAACTTCAATGATAACCGGTTCCTCAGTCTGCGACTGTGCTTCTCCACTGGTGGCTGTTGTTACAGCCGTTTCTTTCGGCTGTAATGCGGCTGCCGGAATTTCGGCTGTTTCTTCCGCCGGTACAGTAAATTCCTCTGTCACCTGCAGATTTTCATCCAGAACCGCATCCATCTGTGCAACCAGTTCCTCCATCTGTTCTGGTGCAAGAGCGAGGTCTTCCATAAGCTGTGTGCTTATATCCCCTACCTCCTGCATAAGATCCAGAAACTGTGGACTGGTAAGAAGCGTAGCCGGCGAGTTTTCACTGGTAAGCTGCATTGCAAGCTGTACCAGATTCTGCGGATTCATCAGGTCAAACACGGTCAGCCCAAGCGCCTCAAGCGCTTCCTTTACGGCATCCTCACTGATTCCAAATGTTTCGGCAACTGCACTGACAGCTTCTTCTTCGAATTCATTCAGTTCCGCTTCCGAGCCGCTTATTTTGTCTGCAATGGATGGATTATCCGCTTTCTGGATTTCCCTGCGGGCTGACTGCCAGCCGAGACTGTCTTTTGCAGGCTGTACATTTGTACTTCCCTTTACATCTGCCGATAAAAAATTATTACCTGTAGAGTAGCCTGAGTTCATCATTGATGCAAAGGACACATCATGTGCAGCTTTTGCTTTTGTCTTTCCTGCTGCAGAATTTGCATTTACTGAACCTTCTGGTTTTACTGAACCCGGGTTCAATACGTTTACACTCGTCAAACAATGCTCCTCCTTTCATAAAAAAATATTTATTTGTGATCAGCATTCCCATGGTTATTTTCGTGGTTCCATAATCTTGGTCAGCTTTGCCGCAGTCTGCTGATCCATTTTGCCAAGAATATCCGCACGCGCTTTCCCTCCCATATTCATGAGAATGTCAGCCACAAGCCCGAGATCGTCCGTCATTGTATCAAAGATTGCTGCCGCTTCTTTTGGCTTCATCTGCGAATACGTCTTGACATAATCGTCCACTTTTTCATCATAGGCTATCTGTTCCACAACCTGTTTATATAATATCTCTGCGTTCTCCGGATCAATACTCTCATAAAAACTTTTATATTCATTTATATCGGGCGCAGAGTCACCTAAAACAACCTCTTCATAGAATTTTTCTTTTTCTTTTTCAAAATCCGCCTGTTCTTCCTTCAGCTTGTCGAGTTCTTCCAGCTGGGACTTAAGGTCACTTATTTTCTTGGCATCCTTTTTGGATTTTACGTCCGCCTCATCCAGCATCTGTTCAAGTTCTTTTATATGTGCCACTGCCTCGTCCAGCGAACCGTACATGCTTTCCTGCGTATTCTCCGCAACCTGCTCCCCATCCGGAACCGGTAGGATTTTGTTGACATACGGAACATCCTTTAAAATAGGATAGAGGACAGAAGAGCCGAAGCCTCCCACATCACTCTTAATCAGGATCGCAATAATGCCAAGCCAAATGGCCACGATTAAAACCGTAACTAGGGCAAGCACCAGCTTACTGCTTAATTTTTCTTCCTCTTCGCCATCTGCAGCTGCTGCCTCTTTTGCTTTTTTCTTTTCTTCTTTTTCTTTCTTTTTCTTTTCTTTTTTTGCCTTTTTGCTGTCTGCGCTGTTTAACGCTTCCTCTTCAGCCAGGTTCTTTTCGTCTGCCATTTACGCTTCTCCCTTATTTCTCGTCATTCCCAAAGGTATAGCTTACCAGCTCATCTATTTCTTTATTTTCCTCCACTGCCAGCTCGTGCCTGAATTCGTCAAATGCTTTTTCACGGAGTTTTTCATGAATCTTGCGTTCCTGCATAACGGAGCTTAGTTTTTCCCTTGCCACGTCCAGTTCTTTTTCTGCCTTATGTACTTCCATCATCTGACGGCGCACAATATCTTTCATGCTCTGAAAATCCCCCCTTGCACGCTTTACGGACTGTACGTTCAGGTTTCCCTGCATGGTTTCTTTTAATTTTTTTTCATATTCCATTCTGCGGATGACATATTTTTGCAAAAGACTCTGTTCGTCTTCGTATTTCTGGTTTGCGACACGAAACTCCATTTTTGCCTGTGTTTCCAGTTTTAACTTGATATCCAGGATATTCTGCATCCGGTAATTAAACTTTGCCATACAGTCTCCCTGTTAATTTTCAAATATCTTTGCCAGAAGTTCCACTTCTTCCTCAAATTCA
>CAYNOE010000193.1:0-5896 GCA_964398745.1 uncultured Lachnobacterium sp. | reverse complement strand
TCATATTCCTGACGGAATACGACATATCACAAACGACAGAGCCTGCAGCATGGTACAAAACATGAAACAGATACTGATAATTGATGATGATTCGATAAATCTGAGAATGGCGGAGTTTATCTTAAAAGACAGATATGAAACGGTCTGCATATCATCGGGACACAGGGGGCTGGATTTCCTTTCAAAAAATATCCCGGATTTGATTCTGCTGGATTTGCACATGCCGGAAATGGACGGGCTTGAGGTACTGGAACAAATAAAGGGTATGGAGTCCCTGTCAAAAGTCCCTGTTATATTTTTGACGGCGGATGATGACGGGGATACCGAGTGGAAGCTTTTACAGGCAGGGGCGGCAGGTTATATCCAGAAACCGTTTCTGGCAGAAGCCCTGCTTGAAAAAATAAAACAAACCATTGAAAATGCAGGATAGAGTCAGGGAATAAACGCATAAGAATTTCCGGGGAAGGAAAAAGGCATGGACGGACAAAATTCATTTGAAGTGGAAGGACTGCGGGAGGAGCAGACCGGAATTCATTTACTTATGGTCTGCATCGTAAGTATCTTCAGTGTGATACTGATCTGGTTTACCCTGGCGCTGTCATGGGAATTATGGACAATTCCGCTGATTGCAATCGGTATGCTGGTATTGTGGAGTATGCATATCGGGAGATTTGTCACAAATGTGTTTTACGAACAGGTATGTGTCGGGTTTCTCATGTGTGAAAGCTTTTATTACGGCGTGCATAGTGCAGGTCTGTTAAGCATGCCCGTGGTCATCTGTATCCAGTTTATATTACTGGTGCTGCTGGATAAAAAGCAGATGCTGTATGTTCAGGAGGGAATTTATATTCTTACTGTTATTTACAATTTTCTTTTTTTCAAAAAGGATATGGTGGATAAAATCGGAATAATTGTAAATGACGGGGAATACCGGACAATGTCGGGGATGGCGGCATGGCATTTTTCCAGGGTTGGAGTCGGGATGCTGGGAACGCTTGCGGCAATGGTTCTTGCCCGGATTATGACAGACAGGCGCAGAAAAGAACGACAAAAAGTAGAGCAGCTTACCGCACAGCTTACAGCTGCAAATAAGCGGAATGCAGATTTTCTTTCCACGGTATCCCATGAACTCCGTACACCGGTCAATATGGTTAAAGGGCTCAGCGAGGTTGCACTTGGAAGGGAGCTTTCGCCTTCGCTGCGGCAGGATATGAAATCCATCCAGATGGCAGGAAAACGTCTGGCGGGACAAATAAATGATATTCTGGATTATACAGAAATTTCCGGCAATACACTGGTGCTGACGGAAGAAAACTATATGCCGGTGACCGTTATGGGTGACCTGGTTGCGGAAATCAGTACACAGGAAAAGGATACAGAACTGGAGCTGGTTTTTGACCTGGATCCGGCGCTGCCGTCCGTTCTGTTCGGGGATGTGGAAAAAGTGTTCCGTGCCGTCTGGCTCCTTTTGCAGAATGCCATAAGAAATACAGAATCCGGAGGGGTTTGTATGGTTATGGGCTTTAGGCAGGAAAGCTATGGAATTAATCTGGATATCACGATAAGCGATACCGGTTCCGGACAGATGCATTCCCTGGATGATTTAGGACAGGCGGATGGCAGCGGCTACTACGCGGGCGGGCTGGGGCTTGGAATTCCGATTGCGCGTGGACTGGTGGATGCGCTGGGCGGTTTCCTTCTTTTTGAAAAAATAGAAAATGGGGGTACTGCCGTACATATTTCTGTTCCGCAGAAAGTGGCGGATGTAAAGCCGTGTATGGAAGTTTACGAACCGGCATGGCTGTGTGTTGCCTGCTATTTTTGGCACGATAAATATGTCTGCGGGGAGGTACAGGAATTTTATGCAGATATGATGCAGCGTCTGTCCGAACGTCTGCATGTGGATATCTGCAGGGTGCACCAGTTTGAGGAACTGGAACGCCAGCTTCACAGCCGGCGGATTACCCACTTGTTTCTGGCGGAGGAAGAATATAAAGAAAATAAAGTATTTTTTGAAGAACTGGCAAAGGAAATCTGTGTGGTGCTGGTTGCAGGCAGGGAGGAGGACGTACCCGGACACAGCAGGCTTTTGTTTTTGTCCAAACCGTTTTTTGCACTGCCGCTGGTTGGAATATTAAACGGGGAACCACATGGGAAAAAGCTGTCAGGCAGTATGAAAGAAGGCAGGGAATTTACCTGCATAAATACCAGGGCGCTGGTAGTGGATGATGAAGAAATGAATCTTGTAGTTGCAAAGGGTATTTTAAGGGAATACGGGATACGGGCAGACACCTGCACTGGCGGCGCGGAAGCGGTAAAGAAATGTGCAGGTACGGTGTATGACATGGTTTTTCTGGATCATATGATGCCGGGGATGGACGGTGTGGAAACCTTAAAGCGTATCAGGGCACTGAAAGACGGAATTTACAGGAACATTCCGATTATAGCGCTGACCGCAAACGCAATCAGCGGGGCAAGGGAAATGTTTAAAAACGAAGGCTTTAGTGAATTTGTTCCAAAGCCGGTAGAGAGAATGGTGCTTGAACGGGTTCTGCGCCGCGTGCTGCCGGAACAGAAAATTATGTATATCAGGCCGGGGGAGAACGAAAAAGAAGCCGGGGAACATGAGCAGGAAAAAACGGTACGGGCTGTCCCGGCAGGTCCGGTTTCGTTGCGTGAACGGCTGCAGGAGCTTGGCATAGATGTTGAGATGGGGCTTTCATACTGTAATGGCTCGGGGGATTTTTACAGGGAAATCCTTAAGATGTTCTGCTCCCAGGGCGCAGAAAAAAGAAAAGAAATGGTTACTTTGTATGAAAACAGGGACTGGGACGGTTATGCAGTCAGGGTACATGCCTTAAAAAGCACTGCCCGTACCCTGGGGGCGGAGGAACTTTCCGCCCAGGCAAAAGCCCTGGAAAAAGCAGCCAAAAATAAAGACGAAGCGTATCTTGAAGAAAACCATGAACCAATGCTTACGGGTTATGATACGCTTTGCAGGGGGATTGAAGACGGTCTTGCCGCAGGAGAAAGCCAAAAAGGAGGCGAAAGCAGTTGATAAAAAAATATGTTGCTGGCATACTGGATTCCGGGAGGGATTTACAGGAGCGCATGTTCCGCCTGCTTTCCGGCATAGGCGTGACGGCGTTTCTGCTGATGGTGGTCGTCAGTCTGTTCAGCGGTGAAAATATAGAAAACATTCTGGTGCTTTTTGTCTGCCTGGTCTATGTGACTGTTGTTGTGTGGATAAGCCTTGCTACAAAACGGATTAACCGGGGAGCGGTTTTGGTTGCATTGTTCATGTTGGTGCTTTTTCCGGTGAACTTCTTTACTGCGGGCGGAATGTATGGAGGGACGCCGCTGTGGTTTGCCTTCTTCTTTGTATATATCAGCCTTACCTTGTATGGACGCTGCAAAGCAGTATTTTTCTGCCTTTGCGCAATTATCACGTTCCTCTGCTATTACGTTGCCTATCAGTACCCGCAGTTGGTAATCGGGCATACGACAGAGGTGGCATATGTGGATTCGGCGGTGAATGTTGTGGTTGTTGGATGCCTGACAAGCTTTATGATTTTCTTTCAGAACCATATATACAAAGAGGAAAACCGGATTACCCGGCAACAGAAACAGGAGATTGAGGAACTGAACCGGGCGGAAAACCATTTTTTTTCCAGTATGAGCCATGAAATCCGCACACCGATAAATACCATCATCGGTTTAAACGAAATGAACCTGCGCAGTGCGGTATCTGCTGAGGTGGTGGAAAATTCAAGGAATATCCAGGGCGCAAGCAAAATGCTGCTGTCGCTGATTAATGATATACTGGATATGTCAAAACTGGAATCCGGCAAAATGGACATTATCAATGTGGCATATGAAACGGGCGCATTCTTTTCGGATATCATCAATATGATTTGGATTAAGGCGCAGGAAAAGGGACTGAAATTTCATCTGGACATTGACGCTTCCCTGCCGAGCCAGCTCTGCGGGGACGATGTACGGATTAAACAGGTGCTGGTCAACCTTTTGAACAATGCG
This sequence comes from uncultured Lachnobacterium sp., assembly GCA_964398745.1. GTDB lineage: Bacteria > Bacillota > Clostridia > Lachnospirales > Lachnospiraceae > Roseburia. The sequence continues at coordinate 1,858 of CAYNOE010000193.1, read as the reverse complement.
GTAAAATACACGCAGCAGGGTTCCGTCACCCTTTCTGTGAAGTGCGAGAGAAAATCCTTAAACAGGGTATGCGTTTCTTATTCGGTCAGGGATACGGGAATCGGAATCCGGCAGGAGGAAATCCCGAATCTGTTCAGCATTTTTAAGCGTGTGGAGGAAGAAAAAAACCGCCATATCGAGGGAAGCGGTTTAGGGCTTAGTATTGTAAAGCAGCTTGTAAACCTGATGGGCGGGGAAATTACGGTCAACAGCGTTTATACTAAAGGAAGCACGTTCCTTGTTACGCTGGAGCAGGGAATCGTGGATGAGCGGGAACTGGGTACATTTACGCTGGAATCGCGCATCCGCCCGAAGAACCGGAAACACTACCAGCAGAGTTTTGAGGCGCCAAAAGCGCGTCTTCTGATTGTGGATGACAATGAGATGAATCTGATGGTAGCACAGAAACTTTTGCAGGATACGAAAATCCAGATTGACACAGCCGCAAACGGGGCGGAATGTCTGAAAAAAACACTGAGCCGCCATTATGACGGAATTCTTATGGACCATCTGATGCCTGAGATGGATGGGATTGAATGTCTTCATGCCATCCGTACACAGACAGCAGGTCTTTGTAATGATGTACCGGTGGTTGCACTGACCGCAAATGCCGGAAGTGAAAACCAGCTTCTTTATAAAAAAGAAGGCTTTGCCGGCTATCTTCCCAAACCGGTCAGCGGGGCACTGCTGGAGGCGACCGTATTAAATATTCTGCCGCAGGAACTGGTGAAGGTTAATGAGAATCTTGCAGAGGAGGAAACCATAAATGATGTGGTTATGTTCCGTGAAAAAACACGGGCGCTTCTTATGATTACTACAGACAGCGTTTCCGACCTTCCGGCAGAGCTTGTGCTGCAGATGGGAATTTCCGTATGCCCGGGTTATATTAAAACAGAAAAAGGCCGTTTTGTCTGCGGAAAAGAACTGGATGCCGATGGTCTGTTAAAGCACCTGAAAAACGGCGGGGAAAGTATTTCACAGGCACCGGAGGTGGAAGATTATGTGGCATTTTTTGCCGGAAAGCTGACAGAAGCGCAGAACATTATCCATATTGCAATGGCAAAGGGGATTGGTAATGAATATGAAAATGCCGCACAAGCATCGAAATCCTTTGAAAATGTTACAGTACTGGATTCAGGCTCTCTTTCCGGCGGGCAGGGGCTTCTGGCAGTATGTGCCGCACAGATGGCAATGCAGCAGGGAACGCCGGAGGAAGTGCTGAATTCACTGGAAACATTAAAAGACCGGATTTCCTGCAGCTTTATCACTGAGCGTACCAGACGGATGTATCTCGGGGGCAGAGTTACCGGCAGTATACATATGCTATGTGAAACCATGCTGATGCACCCGGTAATCGTGCTGAGGAAAAACCGTCTGGCAGTAAGTACGCTGCTTGCCGGCCGCTTCTGGGGCGTTATTCCCCGGTATATCAGAAAAGCCCTGAAACATCCGGGAACGATTGACAGGCGGATTTTATTTATCACGCATGTCGGGCTGGATGAATCCAGCCTTGCCGCCGTGCAGAAAACCGTGCAGAGATACTGCCCGTTTGAACGGGTTTATGTGCAGCAGGCATCTGCTTCCATTGCAGGTAACTGCGGGGCAGGTACGCTGTCGCTCGTGTTTATCAGAAAAACACCGTGATGCTGCAAGGGGAATTATTCAGCCTAAAGGTTTCCAGTCAGCACGACAAACGCATGAGTAAACAAATTGTAAACTGTTTGTCGTGATTTTTTGAGATTTATCTTTACAAATAATCATAAATCAGCTAAAATATGCATATCATAATTTTGTTAAATTTTTGCAAGGTCGTATCCCC
>CAYNOE010000192.1:0-5940 GCA_964398745.1 uncultured Lachnobacterium sp. | reverse complement strand
ATAAAAGAATACTTGTTAAATCCTCGGCATAATTGTTTTATCGGTATAAATGTTTTTATACCGATGTCGGTATAAAAACATGAAGTCATCATCCATCAGGCAGAAGTTTCTGAGCCTTTCCAGATCCTCCCGGCGGTACTTTTCCTCCTGCCCCGGCACCGTATTAAAGTTTTCCATATTTTCTTCCCTTTCTCCAGTATAAACACTTTTGGCGGGAGGCACAATACTTTTCACTGCAACCCCTGCAACTTTTTTTATTTTTTTTCCGGAAATTTTTGTCCGCAAAGCCGTGCCGGCCTGCTGGATATACAGACCGGGACATGCCGCGGCATATTGCAAAGAATTTTAATATTTAATCCAAATTTAATCTATTCCGTAATTTTTCCTGCTGATATTCAGAAGCGGGAATAAATCCTCGTCACTAAATAAATCCAGCAGTTCCCCAAACGAATGTTTTGTTTTGTATTCCAGTTCTTCCTGGTAAATCGGAAACATCTGGTAGAAATTAATTTTTTTACCGGAACTTAAGCGCAAATCCAGCTTTTCATACAATAAATTGCTGGCATTCACAAGCATAATGGTGTTAAGCTTTGTGTTTTCCGCGAACGGTTCATGCTTTTCGTCTCCGGACTTAAGATTCCAGTCTTTTGGCAGGTAAAACACCAGCTCAGCATGTTCCAGCTCCTGTTCCTTGAGATTTTCGGGTACATTCATAGCATATGCCCCCATTCCCATTGTAACCAGCTTGTAATAATCATCCTCCGGCGTCGGGGGACAGACTATGATATCCAGATGGATATCCTGCGGTCAGTTTAAAATTTTGTTGGTTTCCAGTATCATTTCCTGCACATCCTTTGCAATCTGCTCAAGCTCGTCCATGGACAGCCGGATGCTCTGGCTGTTTTGTGAAGTTGCCTGCACACCGGTAATGGCGCCGGAAGTGGCACTGATAAGTTCCTTTACCGTTTCATCAAAATTATGTATCACACGGTTGACGTTTTCGATTGCATCCTTTATACCCTCGTCATTCTCCTTTGCATTTCCAACTGATGCCTTGGAGTTGTCGGAAAGCTCCCGGATACTGGATGCCACAACTGCAAAACCGCGGCCTGCCTCGCCTGCGCGTGCTGCCTCAATCGCGGCGTTTAAGGAAAGCAGGTTAATCTGTCCGGCAATATTTTCGACATTCTGCGTCATTTCATTATATTTTACAATGCTCTGGTTAATTTCCTGCATTGCAGCCGAAATGTTCTGGTTCATCTGGTTTAAGCTGTCCATCTGCCTGGAAACATTTGACATTTCCTGCGAACTTCTTTCACCTTCTTTTTCAATCTGCTCCGCCTCGGTCTTTACTTCCGCAATATTCGCCAGCAGCCTGCCAAAAACGCTCATCAGCTCATTATTCATGCCAATAACCTGGTTGTTTACTTCCTCCACTCTCCGGCGTTCTTCCCTGATGGATCTCATCATATATTCATGACAGTTTTCCTTCTCATTCCGTCCAAGCGCGATTGCCTCCGCCATTTCCCGGCAGGAACGGTAGCCGCAGGCATGGCAGTCAAAATGCTTCTCGTTTTCAGTGTGCTTGCCCAGACTTACAAAGGCTTTTTCCAGTTCCTTGGAAGAAACCACCTGCTTTTCCACTTTGTACTTCTGGTAAGTGCGGATATAATCGTTTAGGTTCAGCGTTTTGTCAAAATCCGAAAACTGCTTGTCAACACCCTTCTTACTGGTGCTGTTCTTCCGGAGTTTTCTGGCGTAATGCTCCACATCATGCATGATGTTGTTCATAGCAAACCGTTCGTAGTTCACACCTGTCGCAGGACCGCCGTTACATCCATCCTCACAGCTAAGCACATCAAACACATCCGGCTTTTCCTTGTCAGGAATTGATTCATAGGTGTCCATGTCCGGATAAAGGCGCGCCGTCCCTTCTGAGGTAATGATGTTTAATTCCGGTGCATGAATCAGGAGATTTGCCATAAGGCCTCCCGGCTTCGAGTAAATGGCACCTTCCATGCCCTGATACTCATCAAATTCAAATTCACTGTATACCTTGACTTCCGGCAGACGGACACCCTTTTCCTCAAAAAGCTGCCGCAAATGCTCCATTGTGACATTGTAATCTATCTGCTTCGTTTCCCTGAACTCCTCTATTTTGGCAATACACGGGGAAAGCGCTGCTATTTTTCCGCGGTATCCCAGCACTTTCCGCAGATATATGGCCATGCAGAGCATCGGACTGTGAATTGGTGAAAGGTTCTTTAAAAGCACCGGCCGGTGCTTCTGCACATAATTGACAACTGCTGCACAAGGCTGTGAAATCAGCTTCGCCCCCGGATGCTTTTCCAGATAGCGCAGATGCGCCCAGGTACAGATATCCGCGCCATAGCTGGCATCATATATTTTTTTGACGCCCTGGTTACGCAGCCACTGCAGAGCATGACGCCAGTTTCCATCAAACGCTATCTTTATGGAAGGCGCAGCAATCATCGCAATCTCCTGTCCTTTTCTTAAATCAGCAAGGAAACGGTCAGTATCATCCTGATACCCCCTCGCATTATGGGAACACACCTTGATACAAGCCCCGCATTTGATACATTTTTCATCATCAATCGAAATCGTCATATGTGTATTATCAGACGCACGGGCAATATTTGCATCCCTGACCGGGCACACACGCACACATGCATTACATCCCACACATTTATCTGCATCTACAGTTATAACGCTCATGTTCTCCCAACTCCTTTTTCCAGTAAGTATTAAGTGGTTTTTATTAACCGTTTTATTCATCAAACGCCTCTGGCACATTTTTAAAACGCGATTCGCGCCTGTCCTTTCCGGCATTTGTCGTTTTTCTGAAATACAATTAATCTCATTATACCAGTAAACCCCCGTTATTTCAATCATTTGCTGATTCGTTTCATGAAAAGTTATTGCCTGCCGGATGCCGGTCCGGCAAAAAATCCGTACTGGACATTGGTCTTTACCCATGCTAAACTGTCTGTAATTAAAGCCAGAAACGAAAAAACCTTAATTATGAAAGGAGTATTTACATGACCGACAGCGAAAAATTTGATTTGATTCTTTCCAAACTGGAGAATATGGACAGCGGTATTCAGGAAATAAAGTCGGAGGTTCGGGACCTCAGGGCTGATATGGACGTTCTTAAATCCGAGGTACTGGAACTCAAACAAAGGGTAACGAACACAGAGTTAGTCCTTGACAACGAAATCCGTGTCAACATCCAGCGTGTCGCGGAAGGACACCTTGATTTTTCCAGAAACCTGCATGATGCCATGAAACCAGACAATGAAATGGAAATGCCGGCAGTTAAAGTCCGTGTACTGGAATCAGATGTGCGCATGTTAAAAGAAAAAATCTCATAGAAAGAGGATGAAAAACCAGACCAAGGTTTTTCATCCCCTTCATACAACGGTCTTATAACTGTCTTTTACTTTACTCTAATGCCCGTATTCTTTCCACGACACTGGCCTCTCTCATTCTCCGGCAGCTTATATACGGAACTGCCACTGCAAAAAGCAGAAGAAACGGAAGACATACAAGCAGCGGGACGATTGTTCCGCGGTAGCGGAAAAACCAGATTTCCCCTGCAATATTATGAACCAGCGGTACCACAACACAGAAATTTGCCAGAACCACAAATACCATGGTGCATAACACATAGCAGAATCCTTCCCAGACCAGCATTGCCGTAAGCTGTTTTTCCGTCATGCCGACTGCCTCCATCATGGCAAATTCCCGTCTTCTTGCCAGCATTCCGGTTACAATTGCATTAATAAAATTCAAAATTCCAATCAGCGCAAGCACACCCGCAAGGGCATAGCCCACAAGATAAATCATATGAACAAATCCATTATACTCTTCCATATATGTTGCTTTCGACACCAGGGAAAGACTGCCGGATTCCTGGACATATTCCTCCAACGCCTGCTGCACCTGTTCCTGCTTATCCTTATCCACCTGCAGTACACTGTAAAGTGCGCCTTTTTCTTCTGTATGCGAAAGAATATCCCCTGCCGGAATACAGACTGTCTCCTCAAACAGTGTGTAACTTTGTGTTGTAAACGGATATGGAAGTTCCGCCACTGCCATGACTTCATAGGATTTCTTTTTGCCGTCTTCAAATTCCACCTCAACGGTATCACCGGTCCGGTAAAAATCAATCCGCCCGTCATCTGTTTCATCCATAATCTGGTTTCCGTATACAACCGCATACTTTCCGCTGGCAAACTTTTCTTTGTCAATGCTGCCGTCATAAACCTTCATGTTATCAAGTACAAAATCATCCACTCCGTACAAGCTGCCTGAAAGCAGATTTTCATCCATATAATAGGAAAATTCTTCTTTAAATATAGATTCCATATTTTTTTCTTTTACCTGCAGGGGTTTCTTCATTTCCGCTGTTAACGGAAAATTTGCCGCCATCCAGTAAATATCTGAATGTTTCACCCCGTCAATACTGTCGAAATATGCCCTGTCCGCTTCGCTTACACCGGCATAATTCCGTTCCAGTGAACTGAAATTGCGTACCGTGGAATCCTGGATGCTGAAATCCCCCACAATCTCATTCTGAAGGTAAAGATCCGGATCAAATCCGTGTACCACGGAATAAATCCCATTGACCAGAAGCAGTGACAAAGACAGCGACAGCACAACAACAAATACTTTTTTCTTATTTCTGCCAAGCCCTGACCATGCCATATGCCATGAGGAAAAACGGTGCGCTTTCTTATGTTTTCTGCCTTTTTTCTGCTGCATGCTGTAGGAAACCGCCTCCACTGGGGATACCTTTGATGCCGTGCGTCCGGGTTTGCTGCAGCTTATAAAGACCGTAAGCAGTGTAAATACCGCGGAAAACAGGTAAATAAACGGGCTGACGGAAAAGACATAGCTTTTTTCATCGTAAGTCATTGTACCCGCCACGGCCGGAAACATCACTTTCCCTGCTGCCGTTCCAATAATAAGCCCGAACGGAATCCCCGCCACGCTGAAAAGAAGCGACTGGTAACGAACCAGCTTTTTTATCTGCTTTCCCGTGGTTCCAATGGTTTTTAACAGCCCGTAGCTGTGAATATCCGCCAGAACATTAATATAAAATACATTATAGATAATCAGGGCTCCGGAAAGCAGGATTAGAAATAGCAAACCTGCACCAATGACCAGTGTCATAATATCCGCATCTCCCATGGTATAGGCCCAGTTAATCCCGCAATCCGTATTTTCCACATCATATCCGTTCCGCTCAAGAAGCTCCATCGTCTGTTTTTCAATCTGGAAGCTTCTCTTATAACTGAAATCAATCATCCAGTAACCGGCGGTATCGCTGGAATCCCCTTTCATACGCTCTTTGGGTGCTGGCGCAACCTCGTCACAAAATTCCCTTGAAACAAATGCCTGCTGTGCCATCGCAACCGGATCTCCCTCCCAGAAACCGCAGAGCGTAAAATCATAAGCAGTGGTTTCACTGCCAATCTGCAGGTCAATAGACACCTTCTCCCCCAGTTTGCAGGCAACTCCAAGCTTATCCAGCGAGCGGGTGCTCATGGCAATGTCCATTTTTTCTTCCGGCATTTTTCCGGTTGTCGGTGCGCAGAACATGTTTTCGGCATTTTCAGCTGTCGCATAGTTTACTTCTGTCGGCACGGACAAAAGCTTCTGGTTCATCGCGGAGCCAACCAGAATACGGTAGGAAACATCCACTGTTTCGGGGTCATTTTTTATTTTTTCATAATCCTCCGGCAGCATGTATTTGAGTCCTGCCATCGCTTTTCCGCCGACCTGGCGCATGGTGGCGTTCTGCGTGGTTGCGTTCAGGCTTAACACCACGGAAAAAAGTGTGGTAAACATCATGGAGGTAAGGATAACCGCCAGCAGAATGAGCACGTTCTTTTTTTTATTTTCCCTGAGCGTTGC
>CAYNOE010000191.1:0-5988 GCA_964398745.1 uncultured Lachnobacterium sp. | reverse complement strand
CGGCATGCGGAACCATTACACGTTCCCTGCGGCAGGACAGCCACCTTACATGGCAAAATATGGATATCACCCGTTCCTTCCGCGAAAACCAGCTTGGACAGAAAGCACGCACCATCTGGTTTACCGGATTGTCCGGTTCCGGCAAGTCCACACTTGCAAACGCGCTCGAAAAATACCTGGCGGGAAAAAACAGGCATACCATGCTTTTAGACGGCGACAACATCCGTATGGGTCTTAACCGTGATTTAGGTTTTTCAGAATCTGACCGGATTGAAAATATACGCCGTGTCGCGGAAGTGGCAAAGCTGTTAAATGATGCGGGACTGATTGTCCTTACCTCGTTTATCTCACCATTTGCTGCCGACCGCAGACGCGCAAGAGAAATTATCGGGGAAGGCTTCGTGGAAGTATACGTCAGCACCCCGATTGAAGAATGTATGAAACGGGATGTAAAAGGTCTGTATAAGAGCGCACGCTCCGGCAGGATTGAAGATTTTACAGGAATTGGCAGTCCGTATGAACCGCCGGAACATGCAGACCTCACAATAGATACAACCGGAAAAACCATTCAGGAATGTATGGAAATTCTCATACCAGAACTGAATTTATAAGATTAAGAAAGGCATTTATTTTACATGAAAACCTTATACCTGCATATTGGAACCCCAAAAACCGCAACCTCATCCATTCAGGAATTTTTACATACCAACCGCAAAGTTTTGGAACAGTACGGCTACTGTTTCCCCAGGCTGCCGCATAAATATCCCTATGTCGGTTCCAACCGCAACGCGCATTTTATGGTGGACAATCTTTATTTTGAGGACGGGACAAGGGACTTTAACCTCGAAATGGAATTTCTGCGTGAGGGACTGGACCAGGTTGTGGAATGTTTTAAAAAATATGACAACGTAATTCTTTCCGAGGAAAGTTTATGGCGCGCATCCAGTTATTCACGCAAGGATTTATTTCCCTATTTAAAAGAAGAAGCCGCAGGGCATGGATATGAAATCAAAATCATTGTGTATTTACGGCGGCAGGACCAGTTTGCTGTCTCAAACTGGAACCAGAATGTCAAAATGGGAAAAACCGCATACACAAAACCTCTGGCTGAATATATCAAAAACCAGACTGAACATAATAAGCTGATACTTAATTATGCAGCAAAGCTGGACAAAATTGCAGCTGTATTTGGAAAAAACAACCTGATTGTACGCCGGTTCGACAGCGCATACTGGAAAAACCATTCTGTCATCCATGATTTTGCAGACTGCATCGGGCTGGAACTAACGGAGGAATTTCAATTCCCTGCCCAGCCTGTAAACCCAGGGCTGTCCGGCAATTATGCCGAAATCAAACGAATCATAAACATGGATTCAACCTTTTCCACAGATGAAAATGTTTACCTGACCGGTTTTATGAGAATTCTTTCACCGGAATCCGCCAGGCGTTATCCCTGCAGTATGCTTTCCGCAGAAGAAACCAAAAAACTTTTAAAAAAATATGCCGCAGGCAATGCAAGGGTCGCTGATGAATATATTGGGGATAAAAATCCTTTATTTTCAGAAGAAATTTCGGATCTTCCAAAGTGGGAAAAAGATAATCCATATATAACAGATGATATCATTCGTTTTTTTGCTGCTGCCGTCATTGACCTGCGCCGCGAAAATGAAAATTTAAAGCAGGAGCTTACTTCATTCCGTCAGGCGTTTAAAGACGAACAGAAAGTTCTGCGGATATTTAAAAACAAATTAAAGCATCCATTCCGTACCCTGTGGAACCGGATTTTCCACAGGAATGTATATGCCAGAACAGAAAACTAAAGAAAGAAGGCTTTAACCATGAACAAAAAAAATATAAAACTGCTGCTTACTTCTGTACTCTTATGCGGCTGTCTTGCTGCCTGCGGAGCTAAAAACACCTCCGGTACAGCTGCAGCAGAACATGCGGACTCCATAGAAATAACCAATGTTTCCTATGATCCGACACGTGAACTTTACGCTGCATACAACGAGCTTTTCCAAAAACACTGGAAAGAAAAAAGCGGACAGGATGTCACCATCAGGCAGTCCCATGGCGGCTCCGGCAAGCAGGCGCTGGAGGTTGCAAACGGACTTCCTGCAGATGTGGTTACGCTTGCACTCGAAGGCGACGTCGATGCCGTAAGAGACGCAGGACTGATTGAGGACGGATACACTAACGAATTTCCGCTGGACAGTTCCCCCTACACATCCTGTATTGTTTTTCTGGTGCGGAAAGGAAATCCGAAAAATATTTCTGACTGGGACAGCCTGCTTTCCAATGATGCAGGCATCATTACACCAAACCCAAAAACCTCCGGCGGCGCAAGATGGAATTATCTTGCCGCATGGTATTATTTTGAACAAAAAGGCGAAAGCGAAGAAGAAATCCGCCAAAAAATGAAAACCATTTTTGAACATGTCCTTGTCCTGGATTCCGGCGCAAGGGGTTCTACCACCTCCTTCGTAGAAAACGGACAGGGAGACGTCCTTCTTGCATGGGAAAACGAAGCATTTCTTACCCTGGACGAACATCCGGGTGAATATGAAATTGTAGTACCGAGTGTCTCAATATTGTGCCAGCCAACCGTCGCAATTGTAGACAAAATCGCAGACAAAAATGGTACAAGGCCTGTCTGCACGGAATACTTAAACTATCTGTATTCTGATGAAGCGCAGAGACTGGAAGCCTCACAATACTACCGTCCTTCCAATGAGGATATTCTTAAAGAATATGTTTATGAAAAAAACAGCAATACGATTACAGAACTTCCGGAGGACCATAAGTGGATTATCACCAGTATTAACCTTACAGACATCGGCCATTTTGGCGGATGGACCGCTGCAACCAAAAAGCATTTTTCTGACGGGGGGCTCTTTGATTCAATCTACGAGGAATAAAAAATGGATGACATATTAATGAAGAAAAAGAAACGTGTAATTCCCGGTTTTCGATTATCCTTTGGAATTGTCACAGCCATACTGGGACTTCTGGTTGTGATTCCGCTCTGTACGCTGGCTGTATACTCATTAAAACTTTCTTTTCATGATTTCATTGCAAATGTGACCAGCCCGCGTGTCCTTGCCAGTTACAAAGTCAGTATTTTCACTGCACTGACTGCTTCATTAATTAACGCTGTCATGGGACTAATGATTGCCTGGGTTCTGGTACGCTACAGTTTTCCTTTCAAATGGCTGATGGACGGAATTATTGAGCTTCCCTTTGCCCTGCCAACTGCAGTTGCCGGTATTTCGCTGGCACACCTTACCGTACCCCAGGGATGGATTGGACAATTTTTTGCAGATAAGGGAATACCGATTGCTTATACGAAAATCGGTATTACAACGGCACTGGTTTTTATTGGCATCCCGTTTGTAGTGCGGAGCGTGCAGCCGGTTCTGGAAAAGCTGGAACCGGAATATGAGGAAGCGGCAGCCATGCTTGGGGCATCCCGCGCCCAGTCATTTTTCCATATTGTTTTACCGGAAATCTTTCCCCCGCTGTTTGCCGGATTTACTATGGCATTCGCAAGGTGTATCGGGGAATATGGAAGCGTGATTTTTATTGCAGGAAATACCCCGTACAAAACAGAAATTACGCCGCTTATCATTATGGCAAAACTCCAGGAATTTGATTATGCGGATGCCACTGGCATCGCGCTCGTAATGCTGCTTTTTTCATTTATCATTCTGTTTATTAACGCGCTGGTACAAAACCATGCAGGCAGGTTTTCACAAAAATAGATAATTGTAAATTACCTTTTCAAAACCGGCATAAGGAGGTATTATGAAGATTCGAAATGACAAGGGCATAGTCAAGTGGATTTTAATTGGAATTTGTACTTTATTTTTATTTACCATGCTGGTTCTTCCACTCGCATATGTTATTATCACTGCGTTCCGGGACGGATTTGGGGCATTTAAAAATGCTATCCTGGATACCTATGCCTTAAAATCCATTGGCCTTACAATAAAAGTAACCGTAATTACCGTTCTGTTCAATTCGGTTTTTGGACTTTTTGCCGCATGGCTTCTTACACGGTTTAACTTCCGCGGCAAAAAGATTATTTCTGCTGTCACGGATTTACCGCTTTCCATTTCGCCGGTGATTGCAGGACTTGTATTTCTTCTGGTATTCGGACGGCAGAGTATTCTTTACCCGTTTCTGGAAGCGCATAACATCCAGATTGTTTTTGCGCAGCCCGGTGTGATTATTGCAACCATTTTTGTCACCCTGCCTTTTATTTCAAGGGAACTGATTCCAGTACTAAATACCGTGGGAACGGAGGAAGAAGAAGCCGCCGCGCTCATGGGTGCCAGTGGTTTTACGATTTTCACGCAGATTACGTTTCCACATATTAAATGGGCATTTTTTTACGGAGTTGTTCTCTGCTCGGCACGGGCAATGGGGGAATTTGGCGCGGTTTCCGTACTGTCAGGACATCTGCGCGGCATTACCAACACCATTCCGCTTTATGTTGAATTACTGTATCAGGGATTTGATTTTACGGGGGCATTTGCTATGTCATCCATTCTAATGGTAATGGCTGTAATTATTCTGATACTCAGAAATATTTTTGAATACCGCGGGAAAAAAGAATCCGGATTTTAGGGGGAATTTATTATGACAGACAGTACTCAGGCTTATGTCGAACTAAAACACATTCACAAAACATTTGATGATTATAAAGCTGCGGATGATATCAGTTTCTCAATAGAAAAAGGAAAACTTATCGGTCTTTTAGGTCCAAGCGGAAGCGGAAAAACCACCATTCTGCGGATTCTCGCAGGACTCGAAAACGCGGATTCCGGTGAAATTTTTATCGACGGAAAAGAAGTCAGTAAAATTCCCGCCAGCCAGCGCGGAATCGGATTTGTTTTCCAGAACTATGCGCTTTTTTGCCATAAGACGGTCTTTGACAATATTGCATTCGGTTTAAAAATCCAGCACCGGAAAAAGGGGGAAATCCAGGACCGTGTGGATGAACTGATGGAATTAACTGGATTAACTGCTCTGGAAGACCGCTATCCCCGGCAGCTTTCCGGCGGACAGAGACAGCGGGTTGCATTCGCACGGGCACTTGCCGTCCAGCCTCAGCTTTTACTTCTGGATGAACCTTTTGCTGCCATTGATGCAAAAGTACGGAAGGAACTGCGCGATTGGCTTCGTGACTTAATCAGCCGGGTAAAAATCACAAGTATTTTTGTTACCCACGACCAGGACGAAGCTGTGGAAGTAGCGGATGAAATTATCATTACAAACCATGGTAAAATTGAGCAGACAGGCTCCCCGGTGGAAGTTTACAATAATCCGGGAACCCCGTTTGTCGTGCAGTTTCTTGGTAATCCGATATCCATAGACCATACCCGCTTCAAAGGATTCCGGAATACCACAGCAGACGCTTCGGCTGTTATCCGTCCGGAATATATTACAGTGCGTAAGAAAAACGAGCACTGTCCCCATCCTGCCACCACAGAAGAAGGAATCGTGGAACGGGTGGCATTCCGTGGAAATGTGATGGAACTTACTGTCCGTGTACATGGCCAGCACCTGACAGCTTACCGCCAGCTCGGTCAGGAACTCATTCACGAAGGGGAAAATGTAAATGTTTTTCTGCAGAGAATTTATCTTATTGGCGCTGACGGTGAGAGTGTGACAATTGCGGTGGATGAGTCGCTGAGGAGGGAAAACGGATAATTTCCATTTTAATTTTACACAACCTGATGGTTTTTAAATCCCATCCCTGCAAACGGCAGCAAAACCACAGTCAGAACCGTATACAAAACCGCCCTTACCGAAAACGCGTCCATTACCACACCGCCAAACTGGTACGAAATATATTTGCCTATTTCAGGCATTGCAGCCCGGTACGGCAGTAAAAACAGTGTCAGGTTATATACTCCTGCCGTTCCACTCGGAGTCAGGAACACCGGGATAAAAAGAACCGGCACAAGTACGATAAGCACCGGG
>CAYNOE010000190.1:5506-5989 GCA_964398745.1 uncultured Lachnobacterium sp. | reverse complement strand
GATAATTATTTGAAATTGGAGAATAATGGGAAGCTCAATCGGGCTGTACCAATTTACCCAAGATACAAAAAAGATACGTTCGTTGGTATACAGCATATTGTAACTGAAGATTCAGTAAGTGGATTGCGGTTCTTTGAGGAGATTTTTCCACATATTCCTGCATCCTCTGCACACTCAAAATCAGAATTATCTAGCTATCTGTTGAATAGCTTTGACTCATTAAATGGTGTATTAGTTGTCTACGATGCATCAGCTTTTGCATTTGAGGCAAGAGAATTGTTTAAAGTTATTGCAAAATACAATGTCAAAATATTGGATTGGGAATCATATGAGAACTTTATTCTATCAAATTCGCCATTTAACGAAAAATATGAGCAGAGTGATATGAATTGTTTTTGTGAAAGCCTGGAGCAGTTTTCCGAACAAAGACTCTCGCAGCTCGTTCCTTACAACAAAGGGACATTATTAAAATGCATAAGAAAG
>CAYNOE010000190.1:0-5496 GCA_964398745.1 uncultured Lachnobacterium sp. | reverse complement strand
CTGTGGTAAATGTTCAAGAGTCTCAACATGTAAATACAAACATGGTGATATAAAATATAATTTAAGTATAAATGAGACTCCAAAGAAGATAGATATATTTTGATGGAGGTGCAGCAATGCTAAGTATTCGGTTCGGAGCTACAGATTCAACAGTGAGATATGTTGACGGGTTTTTCAATAGTGATTACGAGGAAGAGTGGCTGGAAGATGCGTTTGTGAAGGAAATGATTCTGGATGTGGATAAGTCTGCAGTTCTCAGTCCGCATTGTATTCAGAGCCCAATACTGGGTCAGATACCTCCGACTGAATTGTCTGGTGGAGTCAAGGCATTGATTTTGATGTTGAAAACTGATGAGGAAATTTGGGCAACTGCTTGCGGAGATAATTGTGCTAAATGGATTTTAAAGATTGCAGAAATGAAGGATTTGACGATTTGCCTTGAGCATTTCATGGATTTTGGTGATGATGACCATTTTGCATTCATGGACGCACGGACAGGTGAGCTACATGAGGATTACTGGCAGGCGATAATAGAGCGTAAGGGTAACTACAATGATTATGTTCAGCAGATACCGGATAGCATTTAGCATAGGAGGTATGCTATGGCAGACAGTTTGCAGCTTATGATGAAAAATGAAGTTGTAATGGAGATAAACTTTGATACAGCTGTGTACAACGTAGTCAGCGAATGTTTGATGCCATACCAGTTACGTGGCAGGATCCAAAGAGTTCCTGACTTTACGGAGATTCGTTCAAGATATGATGATACGCAGAGACAGATAATAATAAACAGAAATAGCAATGCAGTAACCGGGTTTCTGGCAAACCGGGTTCTGCCAATTACAAGAGAGAATGCCAAAAAGATTTACGCACTGTTTAATTTTGAGCAGGTGCAGGGGGAACTTCACAAAGCAAAAATAGCAGTTGTCTGCAGGGCTCTTTCTCTTCAGGATAATTACTGGATAAGAGTTGCAGGTGACGATGCAGCTTGGGAAGATGTTAATCTCCGTGCAGTGAGCTTAAGTGAGGCAGTTGCACAGGTTTCTTTGCATGGCACAAGTCTCACACTGACAAACAGAAAGCAGGAAATGATGCATACACCGGAGCTGACAGGTCAGGGTTCATACGCCAAGGCGTGGGTACGCGAAGATGACGGACTGTATCTCTACAAGCGTGGTGACAACGGAATTACTGAATCCAAGATTGAGGTGATGGTGTCCGGCATTTTAGATAACTGTAATGTGAAACATCTCAAATATGAGGCCGCAGAATCAAACAGTGAGTATGTGTGCAAGTGTAAGTGTATGACTGATGATGCACTTTCCATACTTCCAGGGATGGATTTTGATTCATATTGTAATGTGCATGGTCTTGACAGCCGTGAGGAGGCTTTAAGGATTGATTCTGACTCAATCTATAGAATGTGGATTGTTGACTATTTAATCAGCAATCGTGACAGGCACGGTATGAACTGGGGTTTCTTTTATAACTGTGACACAATGAAGATACTTGGATGCCACCCACTATATGACCATAATAATTCATTTGATATAAGTTACATGCAGGACAGGGATGCAAAATATCTCTATGATGACCGCATGACAACAAGAGAGGCTGCAAAGATTGCAATGCAGAAGGTTGATTTCTGTTTTTACAAAACCTTTAACCGGAGTGATTTTCTTACAGAACGTCAGTATAAAAGTTTTACGGAAAGGGCGGAAGACATAGGAGTACCTGTAAGAAATAAACCGGAGATGAAACCAATACAAATTTAGGAAGCATCGTGAACTGCGGGCAGGAGTATAGATTTTTCTTACAGTGTATGATATAATAAGAAATAGGGAGATTGTAGTGCATGAGTGAAGATAGTAAACAGAAGATTCAGTGGCACCAGGCATTTGTCGGTGCAATACGCTGCGAACTTGCAGAGGATGTTGATAAGCTTGATTTTTATCCGGAGCACAGTATTACAAAGAAGCCGTTGCAGACGGACCTGCTTGTAATTAAAAAGAAGAGAAACGACAGACTGAACAGCAGGATAGGAAGACTATTAACTGAGTATAATATACTGGAGTACAAATCACCAGGCGATAATCTTGGGACAAACGCTTTCTTTCAGGCACTTACCTATGCATGCTATTACAGGAGCAGTTTTAACGAGGGTGAATGCCGCGAGAGTGCCGTTACTGTGATGCTTGTAAGAAATGAGCATCCCAAAAGTCTTGTTGAGTATCTGGAGAGCGTGGGATGCAGTGTGAAAACGGAAGAGCCTGGTATTTACACAGTGTCAGGAGATCCATTCTTTCATATTATTATACTGACGTCAGGTGAGATGAGCGCAGAAGATTATACATGGCTAAATTCTTTACGCCGGAATCTTGCTATTGGTGATTATAACCGTTTGCTAGAGAAACTAAACAGTGCACCAGACCAAGATAGCGTGGAAGTAGTTATGGATGTAGTTGAAAAAGCAGGAAACATGCGACATTTAAAGGAGGATGAGAGTATGTCAATTGTAATGGACAAAATAAAAGAAGGAGAAGCGCGGGGAGAAGCAAGAGGTAGACAGGCAGGCAGACAGGAAGGCAGACAAAAAATGTTGCAAGAATTGCAAGAAGCACAGAGAAAAGGTTGGAATTTAGATGAGTACATCAAAAAGCTTGCTTCTGAAGCTGAAAGTAATAATACACTTGAGAAAATAGACATTTAGTTTTCCTGCGTAGGAGATAAACATTAATTACAATTCAGTAACAGACAGTGGTGTAACAGCCTATCTGTTTTTATAGGATTTGTTTGTGATAAAAGAGAAGTCAAAATCAGACTTCTCTTTTTGTTGTGTGAATTTAGGGGGTGGGATTACTCATAATGAATATTGAAGAAAAAATGAAAGAATATGAAAAAGATGGCTTTGATACATGGCAGCTTGATGAAATCGAAAAAGGATTAAAAGAAGGTCTGGACGTTTCTGCTTATGCAAGGTCTAAGTTCAATGCAGAGCAGATGGAGGAAATCAGGATAGGTCTGGAAAAGTATTTGGATGTTTCCGTTTATGCCAAGCCAGTGTTCGACATTGAGCAGATGTTTCAAATTCGTGATGGACTTGAGAAAGGCTTGGATGTTGCCATTTATGCAAAGCCAGAGTTTTATTGGCGGCAAATGGAGCAAATCCATTTAGGACTTAGAGAGGGCCTGGACGCTTCAATCTACGCAAAGCCAGAATTTGACTGGCAGCAAATGGCACAAATCCAACTTGGACTTGGGAAAGGCTTAGATGTTTCTTCATATGCACAACCAGAACTTGACTGGTTGGAAATGAAGAAAATTCGGGAAGAGCTTGAATCGAAAACCGAGAGCACACCACAGAAAATCGAGATTTAGGAGGAAATAAAAATGAGTATTGAAGAAAAGATGAAAGAGTACGAAAACAAAGGATTTGATGAAGAGCAGATGAGGCAAATTAAATTAGGACTTCTGCAGGGCTTAGACGTTTCTGCATATGTGAAGTCAGAGTTTGATTGGATGGAGATGGAAGAAATCCGGTTTGGACTCGAGGCAGGTTTAGACGTTTCTGCATACGCAAATTCTGAATTTAATTGGAGGCAAATGGCACAAATTCGTGATGGACTTCAGAAAGGCTTGGACGCTTCAATCTATGCCCAACCGAAATTCAACGATGAGCAAATGGAGCAAATTCTGGCTGGACTCGAGCAAGGTCTGGATGTTTCAATCTATGCAAAGCCAGAATTTGATCAGTGTCAAATGGCTCAGATTCGGCTCGGACTAAAAGCCAACTTGGATGTTTCCTCATACGCGAAGTCAGAACTTGACTGGTTGGAAATGAAGAAAATTCGAAAAGAACTCATTTCAGAAGCCAAAAATACGCCACAGAAAATCAAGATTTAGGAGGAAACAAAAATGTCAGAAAAGCAAGAGGTTGTTTCTGTATTATTTACACGGAATCACAGATGTCTCCCAATAGAACTGTACTACTATATTACGGGCAGAGGGTACACACATGCTTCTATCAGCACTGACAGCACTCTGACAAACTTTTATAGTTTTACATACCACGGTTTCAAGGAGGAGCATCCTGCGCACAGAAAAATTACTGGCAAAACGAGGGGGAGCTTGTGTTTACAGTTTTACGTAAGCCATGACGAATATCTGCAGTTGTGCAAGAAGCTTACTAAGCTGCAGGAAACCGGGTGCCAGTTTAACTGGATTGGGTATCTGCTTACAATGCTGCACATCAGGCTTCCATTTAAAACAGGGAAGGGATATTTCTGTTCGGAGTTTGTTGCTGCTATGCTGTCAAATGTCTGCAGCTTTAATTTGCCATTGGCAGCATGGTGGTACAGACCGACAAGACTGGCAGTGGACCTTCAGTCACGGGCAAATCCACTAAAGATACTGGTGGATGAATTGTGAGCAGGATTTAAGCAGGAAAAAATTATGAACATGGAAACCGCAGAAAATAAGGGATGGAGAATCCGAGAGACTGTTCTATGCATTAGGGAGGTGCTATCATGTCATATTTGGAAGCGAAAAATGATGGATTATATGCATTAGCAAACGGAGAGGAAATTTTTATAGAGCATTATGAGAAAAAGTGGGATGAAATACTGTCAGATGCCGATTATCACACAGAATTATCGGACCATGAACACAAATTTAGGCCCCGGCTTGTTTATTGGGGATATTGTGCTGGTAAATCAATAACAACCCTGAGCGCAAATGATTATGATGTCATAGCTCAGGTCGCAGTATGCATTGAGTTAATTCATAAAGCATCAATTCTCTTGGATGATTGTATTGATGGGGATATGGCAAGACATGAAATTAATGCGTTTCGCATTACCTGTGGACCAGAACGTACAATGATTTTCTCATTAAACATCCTGTGCCGGTCTTTGGAAATAATCAATGATACTTTTATGAAGTACATTGATGATTCAATGTACTCTAAAATGAGTATGAAACTGGTCGTACAGACTCTAAAGGACACAACTTTAGGTGCTTTAAGAGAGCTTGAGTTATCAGGTAATGTATCAATACAGAAACTGGATGATGTAAAAGAAATAATGCATTTGGAAACCGCCGGTTTGATAACTAACGGTTTATTGGTCGGTTATCTTTTATCTCAGGATAAAGAAATGGGCAATGTAAACTTGTTTCAGGAAATCGGAAAAGATTTAGAATATGTTTTCCAGGTATTAAATGACCTAGAACCATTCTGCTCAAAAAGAAATAACAATCATAAAGGAAGCTTGAATGTGGACATAAGTCATAACAGAAAAAATATCTGTGTTCCTATGTTATACATATATCTAACGTCAAAAGAAAAACGAAAACTAGAGAATTCCACGCCAGAAGAAAAAGACGCATTGTTATTGAATCTCTTTCGGAAATATTGTATTCAAGAAAAACTATTTAATGAGATAAACAATGTCTGCCAACGCATACGTAACAATATTACTCTGCTGACCAGAAAACCAC
>CAYNOE010000189.1:2735-6009 GCA_964398745.1 uncultured Lachnobacterium sp. | reverse complement strand
TTTTTAGATGTATCAGTTTTTGCCAGTATCTCCAGTTCTTTCCTGTAACGGATTTCTACCGGCGGTTTAATCGTTTCCTGCATTTGTTTTCCTTTCTCCCTGTAAACGGTTATACAACCATTTCCATCATAACATGTTTTCCTGCTAATTACCAGAAAGAGCAAAAAGAAATCCCTAATTCTTCATATGAAATTCATATCCCTGTGGTACAATAAGAAAAGAATACTTATTTTACTGCGTGCAAAAAAGGAGTGAACAGACCATGAACCAGAATGCATACAAAGTCCTGTTTTTAGAGGATGAACCCACGATTCTTGATGTATTAACCGAATATATGCTGGTTTCCGGCTACGAGGTAACCACCGCAAAACGGGGGGATACCGCAATCAGCCTGCTGCAGAACAACACCTATGACCTTGCGGTTTTGGACATTATGGTTCCGGGCCCGGATGGTTTTGAAGTCCTGAAATATATCAGGGAACATGCAGGGCAGACAGCGGTCATCATGCTGACGGCATTAGAAGATGAAAAAACGCAGGTAAAAGCCTTTAATTTATATGCCGACGATTATGTGATAAAACCGGTATCCCCGATTATCCTGTTAAAACGCATGGAAACCATATTGCGGCGCACCTGTGAAAAACCATCCGCAGAATCCCAAAAACCGGACGGACTTTACCTGAAGGAAGAATCTTACAGCGCTTTTTACAATGGAAATAAACTTCCGCTGACATTAAGCGAATATCTTCTGCTGCAGACGCTTTACCGCCATCCGGAACGGGTATTTACAAGGGAACAGTTAATCTTAAGCATCTTTAATGAGGACTATATCGGAAACAACCGGATTATTGATGCACACATAAAAAACCTGAGAAAAAAACTTCCTGTTTCCTGCATCAAAACAGTCATCGGCGTAGGCTATAAATTTGAACAGGAGGGGGACAAATCATGAAAATGAAATTAGGACACAGGAATTTATTTTACAGTATTGTGCTGACCGGTATTCTGTTTTTATTTCTAATCTGCTATTTCGTCTGTATGCTGCCATCGTTATATGTGGAATATACCATGGAGCAGAACTTAAAATCCATAAAAAAACAACATAACTCCTACATTGAAAACGGCAGATACAGCAATGTGCAAGTAAAAAATCCGACTGCCTGTTTTTCGATGAAAATTCCGGAAAACGGAAGTTCTGTTTTTATTACCGGAAAACTCTTTTCGGCTGAAATTAAAATCAGGGATGACAGACTTAAAGAAGTATTTCATGAAATACAAAAAACCATAAATGATTATGGAAAAAACATGAAGGAAGACGGCCTCCCAAAGGAACTTTCAGAAGAAAAAAGAAAGGAATGGGAGCGCGCATTCCGTGCTGCCTTTAAAGACACGGTTTCCCTTCCGTTTGACATCAGACTGCTGGAGAATCCCGCTTACAAAAACACTTTCAGCGGACAGTACCAGAATATTCACCTGGTATCGGACCACTGTCTTATAATTGAAGCAGGTGTAAACGACCAGAACAGCCAGTATACTAATTACATTGCACTGGAACAGACAAAAGAAGGACTTGTCCTTTCCTTTCTTCCTGTGGTAACGCCGGATATGAATGAAATCCGGCCGGTCGTATTACAGAGCCTGCCGATGCTCGGACTGGTAATTCTTTTGCTGGTGCTCTTATTTTCCCAGATTTATTCCAAAGGAATTGTCACACCTGTCATACACCTTATGCACCATACCGAGCAGATGAAAAGAAGCAGAAATTATCAGACTCTTCCCATGAGCGACAAATGGAAAAAACGCGGAGATGAAATCGGAACACTGACTGTTCTGATTGATGAGCTGTTTTTGCAAATCAGGGAAAGCTATAAAAAACTGGAAGAAAAAAATTCTGCCCTGGAAGAGGAAAACAAACGGCAGGAAGTTCTTCTCAGGGCTTCGGCGCACCAGTTAAAAACTCCGGTTTCCGCTGCGCTGCTTTTGACAGACGGCATGAAAAACAAGATTGGAAAATACAGGGATACCGACACTTATCTTCCGAAATTAAAAGAGCAGCTTTTGTCCATGCAAAAGATGACAGAAGAAATTCTGTATTTAAACCACTGCGGAAAAACACTTGAATTTGAAGATATTAATTTAATGGACTTTCTTAAAACACGGCTGTCTTTTTACCAGATTGCCATTCATGAAAAACAGCTAAACATATATATAGAAGGTCTGGACACGCTAAAAATCAATACCGATGAAGCCGTATTTTCGCAGACTCTGAATAACCTTTTATCAAATGCAGTCAGCTACACACCGGATAAGGAAACTGTACGGATTATCCTGGAAAAAGAAACGCTTTTGATTCAAAATTACGGCACACAGATACCTTCTGACATTCTTCCGCACATTTTTGAACCTTTTGTAAGCGGAAGCCATGATAAAAAAGAAGGAAGCATAAACAGCCACGGTCTGGGACTTTATATTGCAGCATACTATGCAAAGAAGTTAAAAATTACGATTGATATTTATAATGAAGAGAACAGCGTGGTGACAGTTCTTCATTTTTTCACGGAATAAATATGCCATCTTCATACGAAATTCATACCGGACTGGTATATTAAATTAAAGGTAACTATTCCGGGGCGGGGTTCTGAATAGTTACAGAAAAAATTACAGGAGGAAAACTATGCAGAATACATTATTGTCCATTGAGGACTTAACCGTGCGCTATGGAAAAGATACCGCACTGCAGATTGACAGAAACATTCAGATTGAAAAAGGCGACCGGATAGGAATTATCGGCTCAAACGGTGCCGGTAAAACCACGCTGATAAAAAGCATTCTGGGACTTGTAAATTACCAGGGTAATATCAGTACCAGCCTTACAATGGACCAGATTGCAACACATATGCAGTTCAACGAATATACGGACGCAATGGCGACCAGATATATTATGGAAGCCATCCTCGAAACGAAAATTTCCAAAAACAGGAAGCTGCAGGAACTGATTTCCTATTTTGAATTCGAAGACTGCCTGAGGAAAAAATATACGAAGCTTTCCGGCGGACAGAAACAGCGTTTTACCATCATTATGGTTATGATGCAGGACGCCGCGCTCACCTTTTACGATGAGGTAACCTCCGGACTCGACTTTGAAACAAGACAGAAATTAGTGGAAAAAATGGTATCCTGGTACCGTAACAAAAATTCCAGTCTTTGTATTGTATCCCACTATTATGAGGAACTGGAACAGCTTGCGGATAAAATACTGCTGTTGGACCAAGGA
>CAYNOE010000189.1:0-2725 GCA_964398745.1 uncultured Lachnobacterium sp. | reverse complement strand
GGAATTGTTCCAAAAATACTGCGGCAGGGCAGTTATCATCCTGAATTATTCCAAAGAAAAAGAGGAACTTTTTAAAGGCTGTGAAAAACTTGCTTCCCCGGCACACCTGATTGCATTAAGCTGCAATTCAGAAGAAAAGGAAAGGGAGATTACCGAATTACTGTTACGACAGAATATAAATTATACCAGAAGCAGTTCGGATATCGAAATCATCTATACAAATGCCAAAGCGGAATATGAAAAAAGTAAGAAGACGGAGGTTTAATATGAACGGAAAAAAGAAAAAAACAGTCACTTTATCAATGATACTTTATGAACTGAGGAATATAACCGGAAATCCCTTTATCCACATTTTCGGAGTCGGAATGCCGGTTTTTATGTCCATTTTCATCATACACATCGCTACAGGAGAGATTCCCGATTCTTCCATGGTAAAAGAGGCTTCAACCAGTATTTTTTTAGGAATCGGTTCACTGATTCCGATGGCTTCTATCTTAATGGGATACTCCGTCAGACAGGCGCAGGATCTGGAAAAAGGAATCCCGCAGCGTCTTTTGCTGTTTGGAATCAAAAATTCCGTGACCATCTGTAACCGCGCCATCTCTGAAGGAATTTTTATGACGGCTGCATTTATTATTTATTTTCTTGCTGGCAGCTTTTTTACAGATTTACAAGCTCCTGTATTACCGGGCGTTCTTGCATACATTATCTGTATGCTGGTATTTAGTGTTTTCTGTTTTATATTAGCCCATGCCATTGCCGCCCTGGCAAAAAAATTCAGTATTACTTACTGCGTATCCATGCTGCTTTTTTTTGCATTTATGATACTTGGCGGATTGATGGGCGTAAGTTACGATAACATGCCGGATATAATGAAAGCTCTGGCAAGGCTTCTTCCGGTCACTTACATGAACCGTGACTTTTTCAAAATATGGACTGGGGAAAAATACAACTTTGTTCCCATGATACAGTCTTACTTATTTTTTGGTGCATTTTCCGGAATTCTTTTATTCATTGCATCCAGAAAAAAACAGAGGGTATGAGTTTCATACCCTCCGCTGTTATAAGCTGATTACATTTGTCGCAATCCTTTCCCTGAACCTTACATCATGCTCAACAAAAAGCATGGCTGGCTGGTATTCGAGTATCAGCTTTTCTATCTGCATTCTTGAAAAAATATCAATATAATTGAGCGGCTCATCCCAGATATAAAGATGTGCCGGAGTCAAAAGGCTTGCGGCAAGAAGCACTTTCTTTTTCTGTCCTTCGGACAGTTCCTTCATATCCTTTACAAACTGTACCCTTGAAAAATCAAGCTGGTTTAAAATTGCAAAAAACAGGCTTTCGTCCAGATTTCTTTCCCTGCTAAATTCCTTCAGGCTGCCTTTTAAAAAAGACGTATCCTGGCTGACATAAGAAAGAACCAGTCCCGACGCGACAGTAAGCTTACCTGTTTCTTTCATTCCGCTCCCAGGTAAAAGAGCCTTGTTTTTGCCATGCATCAAAATGGCGCTAAGCAAACTGGATTTGCCGCAGCCGTTTTTCCCGTTTAAGGCAACCCTCTCATTTTTTTTGATTTCCATGGTCAGGCTTTCAAACAGATAAGAATCACTGTCTGCATATCCAAGCCCGTATTCTGTCAGGGAACACAGTACATTCTTATGGTATTCAAGCGGGAAAATTTTTAAATCCGCGGGAGTTTCTATATCCTGCAGAAGCCCCTCTTTTTTAAAAATTTCCCTGTCAATCCTTTCCTCCACCGACTTCACGCGGCTTTGCATTTTCTTTGTTTTTGCCCCGATATAGGGCCGCGTGTTTTTACTGCGATCATGTTCTTTGACCGGATCGAAGCCTATTTTGGACTGTTCGCTTTTGTCCGCCCAGCAGCGGATATTCTGTGCCGCAACGTTCAGCTTTGCAATTTCACGTTTATGCTTTTCGTTTTCCGCCTGCGAAAATGCATCTTTTTTACTCTTGTTTTCCCACCAGCTTGTAAAGTTTCCGCTCTGCACCTCAATTGAACAGCGGTTTAAAACAAGCACATGGTCAATACACGCATCCAGCAAATCCCTGTCGTGTGAAACAAGGATAAAACCTTTTTTGCCGGAAAGATATTTTTTTACTGTTTCTCTCGCTTCATAATCCAGATGGTTTGTCGGTTCGTCTATAAGCAGAAACTGGTTTTCCGAAGAAAACAAAAGCGCAAGCATCACCCTGGTGCGCTCACCATGGCTTAATGTTTCAAACGGACGGTAAAGTACTTCTGCGTCTACATCCATTTTATCCAGCTCACAGATTACTTTCCAAAGCTCGCAGTCCGGCTTTAATTCTTCCAGGAAATCTGCCGCGCATTTTTTCTGCTGTGCCTCTGTAATCCGGTATGGAAAATAATCAAAAACAGTCGAAGTCTGAATCACTCCCGTGTATTCATATTTTCCCATCAGAAGGTTTAAAAATGTTGTCTTTCCTTTTCCGTTTCTTCCGATAAATCCCAGTTTCCAACTGGTGTCCACACGAAATGAAACGTTTTCAAAAATATTGTCGAAGCTTCCTTCGTAACAGAAAGTAAGGTTGTTTACGTTTATCTGGCTCATAAAATTCCTCCATAATATGCTGCCAGAACCCTGCCCCGTTTTCTTACAAATTATATTTTTGCACACAAAAAGAGGGGGGTGATGGGAATTCCTCCACTTCTGGCAACATGAATAACAGCAGCAGGATACCT
>CAYNOE010000188.1:0-6010 GCA_964398745.1 uncultured Lachnobacterium sp. | reverse complement strand
GCATTTACTGTTCCATAAATATCTATGGTCTTTGTTTCTTCATTGTATTTAATGTCCGTAATCTGCGCCAGAAGCTGCCGGTCCGCAGTTTTTCCGGTTTCGATGTAAAGCATGAGCCCGTTTGTGGATACATTTCCCGCCGCATCCTCCACAGTCAGCAGGATTTCATAGGTGCCGTCCGTAAATCCGGAAATATCCAGTGTTCCCAGTACGTCCTCATGTACCGGACTGCTGCTTTCCTTAAATACATGGTACCCGCTGTCCGTGTCTTTTTTATATGCAAGTGTATATTTTCCAAACTCTGTCTCATCCTCTGCTGTTCCCTTAATCTGTACATTAAAGTCCAGCTCGGAGCCGGATTTCGGTGACGTAATTTCCGCAGTCGGTGCGGTAACGTCACGGTCATCCACTACATTGACAGTGACTTCCTTTTCGCTGCGGTTTCCGCCGATGTCCACGGCCTCTGCCTTTATGGTAATGGTTCCAGCCTGCGACGGGGTATAAAAGGTTCGCCCGAAGACATCCAGTTCCTTCTCCCCTTCCACATACAGGGTAAAACTGTCAGTTCCGTAATCATCAAGGGAGTATCCGTCAATGCGCAGCCGCTCACCCACCCTGACCTCCGGCTTGGATGTAATGATAAAAATTTCCGGCGGTGTATCATCCTCAATTTCAACATATTCCAGGAAATCCCTCGTTTTTACAACTGCCACTGCCGGGAAGGACAGTGTCCCCTCCATATCCTTTACCTGGTATTTTACGAGATATGTCTCGCCAGCCGTGACACTGTTTGGCATCCTGCCCTCGGTCCACTCCGCGTCCTTTACATTTTTATATGCAAAGTACTCCTTCCGGATTCCCTTTCCGGAATCCTTCGGATGGTCTGCGTCCATTGCAGAATATGTTGTTTTTACGGTACAGGTTTTACTGTCTTTTTTGCTTTTCGTAACTTTAACATCAATATCAGCAACCGGTCTGCTCTGGACGATTACGAGCTTTTTATATTCATCCGTGCCGGACCATTTGCGGTATTCATCCAGCGCGTCATTGCCGCCTGCCGGATTGTCGCGGACTTTCAGCCGGATGACATAGGCGCCGGTTTCCGTAAAGGTTGTTATCGGTTTGTCTTCTTTCCGTACAATATGTTCCTTTTTTCCGGATACATCCCCGAAAACTGCCGGGTCGTATTCGTATTCCCACCGTTCCTCATAAACAGGGTCATTTTCCGCGTCACTGTAATAGCCGCCATAGGAAATAATGTCATCCGTAGTCAGGTATTTTCCCACGGAATAATCCTTTGCAAGAACGGAATCCGTCAGGTAATTATTCACCACATCCATGGTCGTGCCTGCCGTTCCGATATCCGTATACATTCCGCCGCAGCCGGTCGCATTGAGAAGCGAAGTAAACTGGTCCTCATTGTTTTCATTTCCGATTCCAATAAAAGCTGCTTCATTCTCTACCAGCGCAGCCGCAAGGTCTGCGGTCATCTCCTCACTGGCAAGCTCCGGTACTTCTGCCCTGCTTAAGTTGATGACATAGTGTGATGCGCCCGGTCTCCAGTCATATCCGGACACAATATCGGAAAGGCTTCTTCCTGTAATCGTTTCCATGGTGATATTTTTAAAGGTAAAATAGGACTGCTGGCTACAGTCGTGATATATATGGCTGGTAATCGGACCAAATCCAAAACCATAGTCATTTTCCGGCAGGATAAAATTATCAATGACAAGTGTTTCCCCATCCCATACCGAGATTGTCTTTTTATCCGCAACAATCTTAAAATGATGGTTGTCATACACATTTCCTATTTTATACGTGCCCAGCAGTCTTCCGGCCTGATGCACCCAGTTATAGGAACCATTCCGGAATCCTCTCAGGTTTTTGCAGTTAATCTGCACGAGACGAAGACCATCCTGCGCAACCAGAATACAAAAACCCTGAATCATATTTTTTTCCTCTGATACCGTGGTATTAAACAGAAATCCGCCGCCCTCCATGCTGTGCCAGTCGGTATCGTCCCTTTGAATGTCAAATTCAAAAGTTTTCTTTCCCGGGTTATCATCCGGAACATACAGAAAGTCTTTAAATGGTTCTACAGAATATCCGGTCATTTTTATATCACGTTCTTCATACGTGATATGCTTATCCAGTGTCGGAAGCCATCTGTCACGGTATTTATAATGATCAAATTCCTCCCACGCAAACTTATCCTGCGCCGTCAGTATTTTCGAGGATGCCGCATCAATCCTCGCATCCACTCCCTTTTCTTCAAGAATTTTCTTTAACGCCTCCGCCTTTGCGCTGTAGATACTGGCTGTTTCCTTATCCGCATCCCCCAGTGTAAACACAATATCCGCAGACTTTGATTTCTCCACGGACAGCCTTGCTTCCGGCGCTTCATTCCCTACTTCAAAAACGCATACGCTGCTATTGTATGCAGACGTATCCCCGCGTAAAAAGGCGTCATCTGTTATAAGCTTTGGAATTGTATCAGTAAAGTTTTCCACGGCAGTGAGCAGTACTTTGTACTTTCCGACCCGGTCCGTGTCAATTACAAGTTTTGTCTCATTGCTGTCGCTGTGTACCTCTGCCTCACTGTCTTCAAATTTCCCATTATTGTTTTTATCATAGTAAACAGTCCAGATTCTCTGTCCGATTTCATCCCCGTCCGGTGAAGCGGATGCATCCGTAACTGTAATTTCTGCCTGTCCTTTTTTGTTCCTGGAATAGTAATTCTCTCCAAGTGCGAAGGCTGCCAGGGGATTTAAATCCTTTTCAATAACGATTTCCTTTGTGACGGTATAATCCACTTTTCCGGTCGTAACAGTTACACTGACCTCATAAGTTCCGGCCTTTCTGAAAATCATTTCCCTGTGGAATGCTGAAGAAACGTCCTCGTCAAAAGCATACGCAGACTCTGCTTCACTTCCGTCCTTTGTAATCTTCCAGACAGTGTCTTCTTTTTTGACATATTCTGTATTCTGGATTTCTTCCACATCCAGAACAAGCTTACGGTTCTCCTTCCGGTTTCCCTCCACCTTAAGGCCGATTTCCGGCTTAAACAGAAAATCCAGCATGTCAAAGTCATACGGTCCGGCGTTGATATTGATCAGCGTTCCGTTAATCCGCACCTGTTTTGCAATAATTCGCCCGTTCAGCGTAAAGTGGTTTGCGTTTACGCTGACGCAGCCATTCGGTGCATACAAAACGGCATCCAGGTTAATTTCAGAACCGTTCAGCGTAATATTTCCGTTTTCCGATGCCAGAAGCACGCGGGAATCATCCGGAGTGGTCAGGGAGCCCACATTATATGTGATGGAATCCTTTGCATAAATGATTCCCTTCCCCAGAAAATATGTGGAATTAAAACTGACATCCCCTTCCACGACAACCGGTTTTTCCACGACCAGGGCATTGCTGTTAAAATTCTTTGTTTTCTTATAAACCTTTCCGTGCTCTTTGCCATAAGCATATACCTCACTGGTAATATCCGGCATCTCCACAATATCTGACTTCTCTTTTTTTGCAGCCACTTTCTGGCAGTCCGCGCCGCTGGATGTGGTGATATCCACATTTTCCGCTGCCTCAACCGTGCCGTTTACGGCAAGCTTTGTTCCCTGGTAATAAAAACCCCGGTTACTGTGGACATCCCCTGTAATATTCGTTTCGTTTGTATACAGGGAGAGTGTTTCATCCCCTGAGGTAAAAAGGGCATAATTTAATCCCTTCCACTTTTCCGGAATACGAAAAGATGTTTCTGCCATTGACGCATCATCATCTTTTCCGCTGTCCTCTGTACCGTCTTCTTTCCCATCCTCTGTTCCACTTTCCGGCAAAGTGTCCTTTACCAGCCGGATATCCGCCGGGGCATCCGGCTTTTTGTCTGTTCCATGTGCAGTAAAACCGAAAGAAACTGACTGTCCTTTTTCTATTACGCTGTTATAGTCCTTGCATCCAACAACGCTTTTCCCATCCCCGGCGGAAAGGATATCTGCGTTCCAGATATTGTCTATGGTTCCGTCATAAACAAGTGCAAGCTGCCAGTTTGCCTGCAGCTTTTCCCCCTCATTTTTAATGGTTATGTCTGCATTCACATAGTTTCCCCATGTGCTGCTTTCTTTGTAAATAATAGTGCATCCTTCGGATTCATAAACATGCTCCGATGTCTGTGTCCCGTTTTCCACAGACGCATACGCGCTCTGCGGCACAAGTTCCAGCACCATCGCCAGAACCAGTATAATTGATAGTATTTGTTTTCCAAGTTTCTTTATTTTGTTCATATATACTCTCCTTTGTATTCTTTCTTACAATTAAAATACCGCCTGTCACATCCTTTTACAAGTAAAATGTAACAAACGGTCGATTTTTGTAATAAGCGGTAATTTTTTCAGCGCGCCTTGTCCGCAATGAAATCACAGTATGTTTTTTCAAATTCCTTTTTCATCCGGCGGCTTAGCGGAACCCGGCTTCCATTGTTTAACAAAATCCCATCGTCAAACCGGCTGATATGGGAAAGGTTCACAAACCAGCTTCTGTGACTGTCGGCAAAACCGTATCTGCCCAGTTCTTCTTTCCATTCCCCATAGCTTTTAATGCAGAATATTTCTTTTTTATCCCTTGTGGTCAGGATTTTGGAATACCTTCCGGCTGGCTTCACATAAAGAATATCCTGTACCGGCACTGCCGCAATTCCCAGCTCTGTCCGGTATGTAATGACAGCTTTTTGCATCCTCCAGTCCTGCATGACCTCGTCCATTTTTTTCTCAAAGCTTTCGTATGTGACCGGCTTGGTAAGAAACCCAAAAACATTTTTCCCATAAGCTTCCTCGTACATCTCCCCGTGGCTGGTGCAGAACACCAGGCGCACGCCCAGTGCCCGCATCTGAAAATGTTTTTTTACATCCAGCCCGCTGGCTTCCGGCATTTCTATATCCAGAAACAAAATATCCAGATCCGGCTTCCTAAGAACTTCATTTCCACTGCAAAATCCCCATATGACGGCTTCCTCACTGCTTTCTTTAAAATACTGTCTGCAATAGCTGTTTATAAGTTCCATATCCCTGTCATTATCATCACATATTCCAATCCGCAACATACCATTCCTCCCCGTGAAAACTTAATTCATCTCCAATATTATTTTCACTTTAAAAATATTATCAGTTACATCAAAAAAGAGCTTTCCCCCAAGATTTTTGACCGTGTTCCTGACATTATTTACTCCATATCCGTGCTCTGTTTTTTCTTCCTTTGCTGTGTTCTTCCCCAGATGCTCCACATCTATTTCCCACTCCACGGGATTCCACACTGCAATTACAAAATATGTCTTATACCGGCCTGCTTTTATTCCTATTACTTTTTCAGATTCTTTCAGTTTTTCACATGCTTCTGCCGCATTGGAAACCAGATTGGAAAAGATTGTACATAAATCATAATCCGAAACGGAAAAATTTTCAGGCAGACTGCCTTCACAGGAAATGCGAATTTCCTTGTGTTCCCCCATCGTATAAGAAATAACTGAATCAACCATCTTGTTTCCTACCAGATTCAGAATATTCACCTCAAAGATTCTACGATTCTGTATTCGCTCTATATACTGTAATCCTGCAGAGAAATCTATATCTTTAATATAGGTTTCCAGGGAATTGATATGGGATTTCATATCATGTTTGACTGCGCGCACTTCCTGCATATGACTGGAAATTTCCTGAAAATGCTCTTTTGACATCTTCAGGTATTTATCCTTGATCAGATTGTCCTCGACTAATTTCTGGCGTATAACATCCGCATATATAAAAAAAATCCCCAGAAAATACACGAACAAGTTGACTATGGCATTCATCACTTTTACTACAGTCACGCCACGTCCTTCCACACTCTGGGTAAAGTAATCCACAAAATAAATAATCCCATTGTCCAGAAAACCGCACAGACCGGCAATAAACCAAAAACGGCTCCTGACTCTCTGAATATCCGTTACCAGACTTTTATTTTTTATGATTAATTTTAT
>CAYNOE010000187.1:0-6028 GCA_964398745.1 uncultured Lachnobacterium sp. | reverse complement strand
GGAGGAACGGGCAAGAATGCTGACAGACTATGGCAGGGCCTGAACAGGAGTATGAGAGAAAGAACGAACTATGGAGGTGCTGTTCTTTCTCTTTTTTTCGTTCCATAAGAACTATATCGAAAGAAAGCGGAATGGTCAAGAAGACAAAGTGCTGCTTCCTGCCGCACTTTATCATAGATAATATTTAAAAGATGAGATTACAATTCGCTGTATTTGTGCGGGAGACAGGAACTTTAATTTGCTGGCTGACACTAATGAGAATCATTCACTCAAAGAGCCTCTTTTATTGGTTCATTTTAAAAGTTTTCGATATTCAGATGGCGAACAGCCTTTTTGTTTACGAAACAGTCGGCTAAAATACAGTGGGTTATCATAACCGACAATGCGTGCAATTTCATTTACTGCGTAATTTGTGGTTTCCAATAACATCTGGGCATTCGTGATTCGGATGGAGGTGATGAACTGCATAGGTGTTGTACCGGTGAATTTTTTAAAATTCCGAATAAACCAACTGACACTCATTCCTCTGGAAGCAGCATATTCTTCGATGTTGATATCACGGTTATAGTTTTCGTTAAAATAGGACGCTGCAGTATCCATTTCATGAGCGAGGTATTCGTTTTTTAGTACATGTTCGCATGTAAGTTCTCGGTGAAAAACAATCAGTAAATGGCGTAGCAGTAGTGTCAGCATTTCTTCGTAGTCATCCTGGCATCTTTGCAATTCTAAAATAATTCGTTTAAAAATACGTTCGTATTCCAGAGATGTTCCAACATGGAAGATACGCTGGCCATTCGGGAAACCATAATTTCTTAAAATGTTCTTTACATCACTTCCGGTAAAATGCACCCAGTAAACTTCTGTTTTATCAACGCCATAGTATTCATATTTCTGAAATTCCTTGGGTCGGTAAAGTACTATGTTTCCTGCTGTAACGACAGTATCGTCCTCCGTATTGTCAAAATGAAAATGAGCTTGTCCGGCTGCTATATAGATGATTTGAAAGTCAAGTCTTCCTCTGGGACGATAAGTTGGAAGCTTTGGGTGTGAGGATAGGCGATAGGTGCCACAGCTTCCTACAATAAGTGGTCGGCTTTTGTCTTTGAAGTCGATAAGGGAGTGGTTGTGATAACCGGAATTTATATACATTTTGAGTCCTCCTTTGGAAAGTGAAATATCTGACTGTTAGCAGTCAATGGTGAACCGGAGTTATAAAGTGAATGCCACCTCAAAATCCACGGTTTTTCGGTGAGAGCTACGCGCATATAGTTTTAGCCCTTCCTAAATATCTGACTACAAGTAGTCAATATTTGAGAAGAACTAAAACGGTGTTTACTTTAGTGTATCATTTTGTGCATATTTTGTCCATTTCTGTTTATAGACATTTTCTTTGCAAAAATGTATGATGGTTTCAAGGTAATACAAGGACGGAAGATAATGAGACACAGAAGGTATTTTATTGATTGCCTAATGCGGTGAATAAAAAAATATATATTAAAGGAGGATTACACAATGCTCGTACCACGCTTTTATGAAGATTTGAATGTTATGCATGACAAGACAATGCCAGCGAGGACATATTACATTCCGGCATCAGTTCGTATGAATGATCTAGTGGAGCATCGGGAAAGATCGGATCGTTTTCAGCTGTTAAACGGAGAGTGGAAGTTTCAGTATTATAACAGCATTTATGACGTAACGGAATCATTTTATGAGAAAGGCTATGATGTTTCCGGGTTTGATCAGGTAACTGTTCCGGGTGTATGGCAGATGGATGGTTATGACACGCATCAGTACACGAATATTCGTTACCCGTTTCCATTCGATCCACCATATGTGCCACAGGATATTCCATGTGGAGCATATGTTCATAACTTTGAATATCACAGAGAAAAAAAGGCATCAAAAGCATTTCTGAATTTTGAAGGTGTCGATAGCTGTTTTTATGTATGGGTAAATGGTGCTTATGCCGGATACAGTCAGGTGCCTCACGCTACCAGTGAATTTGATGTAACAGACTTGTTGAATGAAGGGGAAAATACATTAGCGGTTTTGGTGCTCAAATGGTGTGATGGATCGTATTTGGAGGATCAGGATAAGTTTCGGATGAGTGGCATTTTCAGAGATGTTTATTTGCTGAAAAGACCGGAAACGACAATCAGAGATTATTACATTACGACAGATGTAGAAAAAGACAGCGTTGTTGTGAAATTGGATATGCATTTTGCAGAACCAGTGGAAACGAAAGTTACTATAGAAGATAAATATGGAGCAGTCGTAGCAAGAGGGGAAACAGCAGAGAATGGTGTGTTAGAACTGACCGTGTTAAATCCGGTTTTATGGAATGCGGAGAATCCTTATTTGTATCAGGTTATTTTGACAATGCCAGATGAAGTGATCGTTGATCGGATTGGTTTCCGGACGATTGAAATTAAGGACAAAGTTGTTTATTTTAACGGAGAAAAGATTAAATTCCGTGGAGTCAACCGCCATGATTCTGATCCGGAGACAGGATTTGTGATCGATGTCCAGCAGATCAAAAAGGATTTAATGTTGATGAAGCAGCATAACTTTAACGCTATTCGTTCCAGTCATTATCCAAATGCACCATATTTTTATCAGATGTGCGATGAATATGGATTTATGGTGATTGACGAGGCGGATATTGAGGCACATGGACCATTTATGCTGTACCGGAAGGAGGATACAGACCAGAACCGTTTTCGCCGTTGGAATGAAAAGATTGCAGATGATCCGGCATGGGAAAAGGCAATTGTGGATCGTGTCCAGCTTATGGTACAGAGAGACAAAAACCGTCCAAGCATTGTAATGTGGTCTATGGGAAATGAAAGTGCGTATGGATGTAATTTTGAAAAGGCGCTTGCATGGACAAAGAAGTTTGATCCGGACAGGATCACGCAGTACGAAAGTGCAAGATACCGTAATTATGATATTACCTATGATTATGACAATTTGGATCTTTACAGCCGGATGTATCCGTCACTGCAGGAGATAGAGGATTATCTGAAAAAAGACGGAAGCAAACCGTTTCTGCTGGTAGAATACTGCCATAGTATGGGAAACGGACCGGGAGATTTTGAAGATTATTTTCAGATGATTCATAAGGATGACCGGATGTGTGGCGGGTTTGTCTGGGAGTGGTGTGATCATGCAATCGCACATGGAACGGCAGAAAATGGAAAGACCAGATATTATTATGGAGGGGATCATGGAGAAACCATTCATGATGGCAATTTCTGTATGGACGGGCTGGTCTATCCGGATCGTACGCCGCATACGGGACTGCTGGAATATAAAAATGTCTATCGTCCGGTGAGAATCGTATCTTATGACCAAGAAAACGGACAGATGGTTCTTCACAATTATATGGATTTTGATGATTTGAAGGATTATGTGGATATTTTCTATGAAATGACACAGGATGGCTTGACTGTGGAAAAAGGAAAACTGGCAAATGTTGTTGCATCACCCCATAGCGATGCGGAAGTGGAGTTGAAGCTGCAGGTTCCAAATACCGGTAAGATTTATCTGAAGCTTATTTACCGGTTGAAAAAGGAAATGCCGTTGCTTGAACAGGGGTATGAATTAGGTTTTGATGAAATGAAGCTTGCAAATGAGGATGATAGAAACAGACAGGCTGTAAAGTGGCTGGAGCAGGAAAAAGTAATCGGAACCATTGCTGTTAAGGAAAACGATAAGCAGATCGTGTTACAGGCAAAGGATTTTACTTATGTTTTAGATAAGCGTACCGGATTGTTTGAGGACATGCAGTTTGCCGGAAGAAGTTATATTAACCATCCAATGGAATTGAATATTTGGCGGGCTCCGACGGATAACGATATGTATATAAAACTGGAATGGGAAAAGGCACATTATGATGCTGCCTATACCAGAGCATACCGTATAGAGGTGCTTCAGAACAAGCACGGTGTGCTGATCATGGAGCATCTGGCAGTAGTAGCTGATACCGTACAAAAGATTTTGGATGTGGAAATGACATGGAAGATCAATGAAGACGGGAAAATAGAGGCGGTTATAGAGGCAGTAAAAGATAAAGAATTCCCGGATCTGCCAAGGTTTGGAATTCGGATGTTTTTGAATAAGAAAATGGATGAGATTACTTATTTTGGAATGGGACCACAGGAAAGCTACCGGGATAAACACCAGGCTTCCTGTCATGGATTGTTCCGTTCGAAGGTGGCTCAGATGCATGAAGATTATATTCGTCCACAGGAGAATGGAAGCCATTATGACTGTGATTATGTAGAGCTTACAAATGGTCAATGTGGAATTGCAGCAGTTTCAAAGAATCCATTTTCGTTTAACGCTTCTGTTTATACACAGGAGGAGTTGGAACGGGTATCGCACAATTATGAATTGAAAGAATCGGATAGCACCGTATTCTGTATGGATTATGCAATGAATGGAATTGGTTCAAATAGCTGCGGACCGG
The DNA here is from genome assembly GCA_964398745.1 of uncultured Lachnobacterium sp. Taxonomy (GTDB): domain Bacteria; phylum Bacillota; class Clostridia; order Lachnospirales; family Lachnospiraceae; genus Roseburia. The sequence continues at coordinate 1,554 of CAYNOE010000187.1, read as the reverse complement.
ATGTCATGGATAAATATCGGTTTGATGAGGAAGCATTTCAGTTTCAGTTTGAATTAATTCCGTTTGTAAAAGGATAATACAAGACACTTGATAATCAAAGCAAATTTTCAGAGAAGATGAAGGTTTTGTCCGGACAGTCAAAATTTTCTCTGGAAAATTGACAACAAACAATTAGAAAAGAAAAAAACGATAGACTACAGGGGTTTCTAAATAACAAATAGTGAAGGAGTGATTCTTATGGAGGAAAAGAAATACTTAAAATGGTACAACAAGATAGGATACGGATCTGGTGATATTGCGGGAAATGTAGTGTATGCATTCCTGACATCATTTGTGATGGTATATCTGACAGATACGATTGGATTGGCATCCGGTATAGTGGGAACACTGATTGCCGTTTCCAAATTACTCGATGGATTTACAGACATCTTTTTTGGATCAATGATTGATAAGACGCATAGTAAGATGGGAAAGGCAAGACCATGGATGCTGTATAGTTACATTGGTTGTGCAATTACATTGGTAGCCTGTTTTGCAGTTCCAACAAGTCTTGGCAGGACGGCACAGTATGCGTGGTTCTTTATTGCGTATACGCTGTTGAATGGAGTGTTTTATACGGCAAATAACATTGCTTATTCTGCTCTGACATCACTTGTTACCAAGAACAGTAAAGAGCGTGTGCAGATGGGTTCTTACCGTTTCATTTTTGCTTTTTCAACCAGTCTTCTGATTCAAACAGTTACTGTTGGATTCGTTGCAAAATGTGGTGGAGATGCAGCCGCATGGCGTATGGTTGCAATTATTTATGCAGTGATCGGATTAGTTGTGAATACTATTTCCGCATTATCTGTTAAAGAACTTCCGGAAGAGGAATTAAATGAAGCAGACACAACAGATGATGAGGAAAAATATGGGCTGGTTCAGGCATTCAAGCTGCTGGTAAAAAATAAATTTTATATGATGATCTGTGGAACTTATATTTTACAGCAGTTATACAGTGCAATGATTGGAGCAGGTATTTTTTATATGACGTGGGTTTTGAAAAATAAAAATCTGTTTGGACAATTTGCCTGGGCGGTAAACATTCCTCTTATCATTGCATTAATCTTTACACCAACACTGGTTGGAAAGTGGAATGGTATGTATAAGCTGAACTTGAGAGGTTACATCCTTGCTGTGATTGGCAGAGCTCTTGTTGTTGTTGCCGGATATATGGGAAGTATTCCTTTGATGATGGCATTTACAGCATTAGCAGCATTAGGACAGGGACCTTGGCAGGGAGACATGAATGCAGTGATCGCATCTTGTTCCGAGTATACATACCTGACACAGGGAAAGCGTGTGGATGGTACGATGTATTCCTGTACTTCACTTGGCGTTAAAATTGGTGGAGGTATCGGAACGGCGGTTGTAGGCTGGCTTTTAGAACTTAGTGGTTATGTGGGAACACATGCTGTTCAGCCACAGTCTGCGTTGAATATGATGCAGTTTATGTATCTTTGGCTGCCACTGATCTTTGATGTACTTATTATGTTTATCCTTTCCAGAATGAAT
>CAYNOE010000186.1:0-6071 GCA_964398745.1 uncultured Lachnobacterium sp. | reverse complement strand
TCCCCCATCCGGTTTCTGATATAATTTCCCACTTCAATTCCACTCAGTTCCATTAATTCAATGTCCAGAAACAGAATATCAAGGAAACCTCCCTGTCCGAGATATTCACACAGCTTTTCCCCTGAATACCATATTCCGGTTTCAGCCGACAGTCCATGTTCCCTGATGTATTTCTGTATCATATTTTCCATAGAGGAACATATACCTACCCCGTCATCACATATTCCAATTCGATACACTTTCCCACCTCTTTTCTTATTTGCAATATTACTACATACATAATATACAGTCAATTAATTATCATGGTTTATTTAATTATCTTTTTAATCCACTATATTTTCTATATGAATTAAAAAACCTGATAAGCACTTTTTTCTCACACAAAAAAGTAGCATGTCCGAAAATTACCGCCTATACGGACGGAAAATCCCTGCTTACGGATTCCGGTAAAAAGGACATTGTTTTTCAGGATGTAGAAAAGCGGCTACCTTTCTCTCAAAGCAAAACTACACAGACTTTAAGAATACTTACCTGCTATATCTGGACAGCCAGACCTGACCTGTTTTCCTCTGGCAAAAACAGCAGGACTGTGGTAAACTAATAGCAGCAAAAATATAAACGGGAGGACAAATTTATGGTCAGACATGTAATTTTATGGCAGTTAAAAGAGGAACTGTCCGAAACAGAAAAAACAAGAATCAAGGCAGATATTAAGGAAGGACTGGAAGGACTTGCCGGACAAATTCCGGGACTTACAGACATTAAGGTATACACCGACGGACTTTCCAGTTCCAACGCAGACCTGATGCTGGATTCCACATTTACGGACGAAAAAGCTTTAAAAGGCTATGCCGTGCATCCCCTGCATGTGGCGGTTGCCGATGAAAAGGTACGCCCGTATACCGCCACAAGAACCTGCATGGATTTTTCCTTTTAGCCTGCACATCCCCACTTTTGCTTTACTGATAATATTAATCCGGCTTTCTGCCGGTCAGATAATAAACCGCAAGTGCAGTCCTGTGTGCCAGATGTTCCTTCGCCAGAATTGTAGTAATATAATTTTTTACAGTCCCCTCCCCGATAAACAGCCTGTTTGCAATTTCCTTATTGGAAAGCCCGTCCGCTACTGCCTGTATGATTTCCAGCTCCCTTGCAGAATATCCGTCCCCGCAAAAACCGGCTGTCCTGGATTCCGTCTGTTTTGCAAGATTTTCCAGAATATTTTCCTCCATTACGCCAGTCCCGTGATAAACAAACTTAATCATCTGCTTCAAATGCTCCGGGGTATGGTTTTTCACCAGATATCCTTTTGCCCCGTTTAAAAGAGCCTTCGATACCAGTTCATCATCATCAAATGTGGTAAGGATTAATACTTTACCAAGCTGATGCTTTACAATATATTCCGTAGCTTCAATTCCATCCATTTCCGGCATCTGAATATCCATCAAAAATACATCGGGCGGTTCTTTTTCTGCAAGCCGGATAGCATCTTTTCCATTAGAAGCACAGCCCAGAACCGAAAAGTCATCATCAGCCTCCAGAATAATCCGCATCCCGTCCCTTACAAAATCACTGTCATCTGCAATAATCACTTTTATTTTTTCCATAGCCTTCATTCCCCTTTTTACAATGGCAATAACATATTTACTGTAAAACCCGCCTGCGTTTCAAAGCTTAAAATTCCATTCACTTCCCGCATCCTCTGACGCATTCCCGAAATCCCCATACCGTCTGCAATCTCTTTACAGCCATTCCCGTTATCCGAAATACTGCACCTGACCATTTTATTTAATACATGGATTGCCATATCAATTTTCGTGCATCCCGCATATTTTAAAGAATTGGAAACTGCCTCATATGCATTATCCAGTATAATTTCCAGATATTCCTCCGGGACAGCCGAAACATCCCCGGTAGTCACCAGCGATGCCTGCACTCCCTTTTGCCTGCATTCCTCACACAGCTTTTCAAGGGAAAGAACCGCAACCCGGTATTTCTTTGGACGCTGTCTGCGCAAAATCATACGGATTTCATCCATTCCGCTGCGAAGCTGCCCAATGACCGCCTGTATCATTTCCTTTGCCTGCTCCGGTTTTTGTTCCATCAGAACCTTCACCGCCTCCAGCTGGTAAACAGAACCGTTAATATTATGTCCAAGCTTATCGTGCAGTGTCTGGGAAAGCTTTGCACGTTCCTCCAGAATCTGGTTTTCCGCCAGCAGAAGCCCCCTTTTTCTCTCCTGCTTCATCTCATATTCTTTTATAAATATATCATGTTTTAAATCCTGCTCCAGAACAATATCCTCTTTTGTCTGTTTCCGGTAAGATTCATAAATAAAATCATTCTGAAAATATATCACTCCCAAAAACAATGTAAACATCATCTGTACCAGAACCCCGCTTTTATCAGAAAGGCACGAAAGAATAAGCGGCAGAACATACCACAGTATTCCCGGCTTAAAGCAGGTAATCAGTTCATAACACAGAAAAATCCCAAGAAGCAGAAATTCCTTTCCAAATCCAAAAAACATAATGAGAAACAAAATTACCGATATTCCAAAAAACACCCATTTTTTTCCTTCTGTGTTTATAAGCTCCCTTCCTGCCACCGTCCCCAGAAACAATGCCAAAAGAAAGAGCATCCCGTAAGATGCCCCTGCAGAAATATACCGCGATAAAGCAATATATATTTCCAGTGCCAGCAAAAGCAGGGTGCGCACTGCCAAAAAGTAATTTTCCCGAAGCTGCTCTGTCATTACCTGCCCTCCTCACCTTCCTGCGTTTTATTATAGCATACTTTCCTGCCTGCTGTCTGTTTTTTATTCCTCATGCTGTTTCATCTTAAGACCGATGCTTCCGACACTGATACAGATAATGAGATACGAAGCCGTCACACAAAGCATCATCGGATACGCCTCTTTATTTCCAGCCAGAAGCAGCTCGGAAATTTTTATAAACCATCTCTGCGGCATCAGATAGGAAACCGCTTTGATTCCTGCTGAAGTCTCGTCAATGGAGAAATAAAGTCCGGACACAAGCGCGGATATACTCCATACCGAAAATACCGCGTAATTTGCACTCATCACATCCCCCAGCAGAATCCCAAGCAGAAGACTGACCATACAAAAAATGGTTCCAAGGCAGAAAATCAGTAACAGAAATACCGGTTTGCTGATTCCAAAATTCATGTCCCTTACTGCAAAAATACAAATTCCCAGAATCACTGTCTGCATAACAGAAATCAGAAATGCCATCGCAAATTTTGAAACAAAATACTCACCCCTGCCAAGTTTTGAAAGCATGGCGCGCATATATACTTTATTGTTATGCTCCTCAATCACCGTAAAAGCCGCACAGACGCCGCAGAACAAAAATCCCAGAGTAAGAATTGCAAATGCATACCCGATTAATGACTTCTGGTTCGTCTGTTTTCCGGTCAGTGCAGACTCCTCTTTTCCTCTCAGCTTAAGCACCTGTTTTCCAGGCATTTTTTCTTCCACAGACATTAAAAATGTGACTGCCTGCTCTGGACTCTGCGCTATTTCTGACACATGGGAAATCTGTGAAAGAACATTGGTTGTTTCCGTTTCAAACAGCTTCATCCGTTCATCAGCGGAAACCCGAAAAATCTGAAATGCTTTTTCATAATTGTTCTTCATGACCTCCATATCAAAATCTTTTTTCAGATAAAGCAATGCACCGGCCCTATCCTCAAAGGCATCATTTTCTGCCTGTTCTTTCACCTGTTTTTCTGTCAGCTCTCCCGCATCACATCTGCACACACAAAACATTCCGGCTCTGGAAAGCCTGTTTAAATAATATTCGGAAAGTTCTGTATTTGCCCCGTCATACACCTTAATAATAAACTTTGTATTATCGCCCACATATATCGCCTTTTGCCCGGGTGTTTCCAGTTCCACCACCTCATTATACTTTTCCTTGTTTTCATACATGGAAATATTAACTTTCAGATTCAGAATCACTGCGGACACAACCGGCGTAATGCAAAGGAAAAATAAAAACCCCTTATTACGAAGCAGTAACTTCAGATTCATTTTCAGTAATACCATCACCCTGCTCATGCTTTTCCTCTCTTTCTTATTCCATCCACGGCAACAGAAACCGCAGAACATAATACAATAACCAGTACAAGATATATCACGGTGCTTACTGTATAACTGCTTTTTCCCATACAGGAAATTTCAACCAGTGCACGGTTTGTATGGTAAATCGGAGATAGTCTTTTCACGGACTCGCCCATAGCCGAATACATATAAGTTTCAAAACTTCCGCCAATAAATCCCATCACCCATGTTATAGTAAATACTGCAATCACTGTCATCGCCATATTGCGGAAAAAGGAATAAAACATACAGCCGAATGCTGCTCCCGCCATAATGGTAAGAACCATGATACATACGGATAAAAAGGCATTTCCCCAGTGAATCCCAAACAACAGAATTGTTAGAAATACAGAAACAGCCATCCCTGCTGATACCGTCATAACAACCGGAATCCATTTGGCAAGATACATCTTAAAATCCGAAACCCCCGTCACCTGGTATTTACGGTCGATTCCATATCTTTTCTCACTGCTTAATATGTTTGCCGAACAGATAATACCCAGCCATGCAAAATAAACAATATAGATAATTCCGTAATAATCCGTTGAATCCACGGCTGGCATAAAATCCAGTTCTTCCACGGGTAGCGTAACCTTATTATTCCTATCAGAAGGAACTGTTTCCTGCAACATATAATTTTCATATTCCCCGGCCGCACTGTTTAAAAAATACTCCAGTGTAATTCCTTCCACCTTAAAATCCGCGCTCTCATAAATACGGTAACGGTCTCTTTCAAACTCCACAAATCCTGCAAGCCCATTATCTTCAACCAGTTCCCCCGGTTTCCCTTCCGGATATTCCCGGAATATAATCCCGGCCTTACTTCCCGCCTCTTTTATTTCATCCATATTTCCGGCAAAAACGCTGTCTTCTGATATCCGGTATCCAGCCGTAAATTTCTCCACTCTCTCATATGATTTCATGAGGTCGGAAAACGCGCTGGAGAGCACCGCAATCACCAGAACCGGTCCCAGAACCAGTGTTGCAACAATCCACTTATTCCGAAACATAAGTTTGAAATTATTTTTTATCAAATACCGAATCATATATTGTACTATTCTCCTCTCTGCTACTCTGTATAATCTCTCAGTTTCTTTCCGGTTAAGGTCAGAAACACTTCTTCAAGCGTAATTTCCTCGCTTCCATTCGTTACAAGCCTTTTAAGTTCCTCACTTGTGCCGCACGCAATAATTTTTCCATTGTCCATAATTGCAATCCTGCTGCAGACAGCCTCCACCTCTTCCATATAATGGCTTGTATATATCACCGTTGCACCAGCCTGATTGGATTCTTTTATTTTTTCCAGAATAAAGTTTCTTGACTGCGGATCAATCCCCACCGTAGGCTCGTCAAAAATCAGCAAATCCGGATTGTGGCCGATTGCACATGCAATATTTAATCTTCGCTTCATGCCTCCGGAAAAATTTTTGGCAAATTCTTTTTTGCGCTCCAAAAGCCCCACATATTCAAGCGACTTTTCTACCGCAGCTTTTAGCTCTTTCCCCTTTATTCCATACAGTGAAGTAAATAATTCCACGTTTTCCCATGCCCTTAAGCTGCCATGAATTGCCAGTTCCTGCGGAATATATCCGATTCTGTGAACGACTTCCTTTTGCTGTTTCCATGGATTTTTCCCGAATAATTCAACAGCTCCCGCCGTTGGCCTGACAACCGAACAAATCATATTGAGAGTTGTACTTTTTCCCGCACCATTTGGTCCAAGCAGTCCAAACACCTCTCCTTTATGTATCTCAATATTCAGATTATCCACGACTGCCCTGCCCTGATATTTCTTTGTTAAATCTGATGTTTTTAAAATTATTTTTTCCATGGTTCTCTCCTTTTTAATTTTGCAATTATCTGCTGCTCAATACCTCCATGAAGTATTGCAAACATCTGTATCATTATACTAGTACATCATTGCATTAATAATCAAGTAATATTATGC
>CAYNOE010000185.1:0-6097 GCA_964398745.1 uncultured Lachnobacterium sp. | reverse complement strand
GGGAATTAACCAGAATAGGTATTCGCGAATCTGATTATATTGCATTGGATATTACAGGATTTAGCATACCAAATATATATTGTATTATTAATAATTTGAAGAATAAAGTTAAAGTGAAGCATCTGGATATATTTTATACGGAACCTAAATTTTATCTTTATGAAGAAGGATATTTTGATGCTTATCACACAAAAAGGGAACGAAGATGTGAGCCGGTGCTGGGGTATTGCAATTCTGGAGAAGATGAAAAGGAAATTTTGATTATTTTTCTTGGCTTTGATGGCGGCTTGGCAGGTCAGGTATATTTTAATCTTGCGGAAGACGGACAGGAAATTCTGCAAACATTAGCCGTAAATGGATTTCCATCCTATACTGCAAAACTTAAGGATGTCAGCTTGTTTAATAACGAAGATTTCATTAATAAAATAGGTCGGGAGAATGTTCGGTGTGCTGTAGCCAATAATCCGTTCGACGTTTATAATTTGTTGTGTGAAATATTGGATGAACATAGGGAGATATTGTTGAATTTATGCACTATTGGTTCAAAGCCAATGGCGTTAGGAACTTGTCTTTTTGCGCTCGATCATTTGGACGAAGTTAAAGTAACATACCCTTTTTATGAAAAAACACACTTTGATATAGAGGAAGAACCAGGAAAAATATGGAGGTATGGCATAGAGTTATAGACAAAATCTGGACATGGGAATAGATGCAATCTGACAAAGGGAAGGGAATTCATGAATGAATAAAAAAGTAGAACTGCTTGACTGTACTTTAAGAGACGGGGCATATATTGTTGAATCAAAGTTTGGAACGCCGGCAATTAAAGGAATTATTAAAAAGATGCAGGATGCCAATGTGGATATTATTGAATGCGGGTGGCTGAAAAATGATGAACACAAAGAAGGCACCTCTTTTTATCATGTTCCGGATGATTTGTTAAAATATATTATTCAGAGAAGGGAGCATGTCACTTATGTTGCAATGATTGACTGGGACAGGTATGATTTGAATTACCTGCCGGAATGTGACGGGAAGTCCATTGATGCAATCCGTGTTGTTTTTCCGCACGGCAAACACAAAGAAGGAATTGCTGTTGGTAAAAAAATCAAAGAAAAAGGGTATAGGGTATTTTTTCAGGCAGCGAATACACTGGCATACACAGACGAAGATTTAATTGATCTGGCGAAAGAAATTAACAGGGTTCATCCTGTTGCGCTATCGGTTGTGGATACATTTGGCGCGATGTTTGATGAGGATCTGGACAGAATTGTTCCAATACTGGACAGACATCTGGATAAAGGCATTGCCCTAGGGTTTCATTCGCATAATAACCAGCAGCTGTCTTTTGCATTATCCATGCATTTTGTAGAATTGCTGGACAAGACTGGCAGGGCATGCATTGTGGATGCAAGTCTTTGCGGAATGGGGCGCGGGGCAGGGAATGCGCCTACTGAACTGGTGGCAAATTATCTGAATTTAAAGCATCACTGTAATTATGACATGAATGCGATTATGGATGCAATTGATATGTATATGTCCTATTTTCAGGAAAATTATACCTGGGGATATTCCACACCTTATTTTATTGCAGGTATGTACTGCTGTCATGTTAATAATATTGCCTATTTGCAGAAAAACCACCGTACCAATGCGCAGGATATGAGGAATATTATTGCTTCTTTATCTCCGGAAGACCGGAAAAAATATGACTATGATTTGCTGGAAAGGAAGTACCTGGAAAATCAGAATCAGATTGTAGATGATGAATATGTACTGGAGAATTTAGAACAGGAATTTGACGGAAAGGAAATCCTTTTGATTGCGCCGGGAAAAACCAGTGAAACACAAAGGGAAAAAATACAGGAATATATTAAGGACAATCACCCTGTCATAATTGGGATAAATGCTATTAATCCGTCATATTTTTACGATTATCTTTTTATTGTCAACGTTGTACGCTACGAATACGCAAAAGAGATTTATCCGAAACAGTTTTATGGCTCAAAGAAGATTCTTCTGTCAAATATTAAAACGGATGCAGATGAAAATGAACTGATTGTGAATTTTAACCGTGTGATTAAACGGGGATGGGAGCATTTTGACAATGCAGTTATCTGTTTTTTAAGGCTGCTGGACAAGCTGCATGCAAAAAATGTGATAATTGCGGGATTTGACGGGTTTAAGCATCAATACAATGAGAGTTATGCAGATACTGCGCTTCCAACCCTGAACCCGGATAACCGCTGGGATGAACTGAATGAAGAAATTGATGATATGTTTCAGGATTTTAAAAGTTCTGTAAGAGGAACTATGGATATTAATTTTATTACGGAAAGTATTTTTGATAAATAGACGGTATGAAGAAGACAAAAGGAGCAGATATGACCTATTATGTTTTATGCCCGGGAAAGATGGAGTCAGGCGGTCCGGAGCTGGCACACCAGCTCTGCTACTCACTGCTGTATATGGGGCAGGAAGCATATATGTATTATACATGCAGCGGCCAGATGGAGCCACTGGATGTTGATGCAAGTCCCAAATTTTATAAATATGGCACAGGGCATGTAAAAAGTCTTGCTGATATAAATCAAAATGCCATATTTATTGTGCCTGAGGCACTGACTACATGGGGACCATTGCTTCCGGATGGAAGAAAGGTTATATGGTGGATGAGCGTTGACAATTATATAGTCACTACAGGTGAAAGAAATCTGAAATGGATTGAACAGAATGTGGATTATCATTTTGTTCAGTCTTATTATGCAAAGAATTACCTGCGGGAACGTACCGGTATTTCAGAGGAAAAAATTTTGTATTTATCGGACTATATTGGTGAGAAGTATGGAAAGTTTATTTTTCCGGTACAGTACCGGCAGAATATTGCTTTATATAATCCGGCAAAAGGTTATGAAGAAATCCGCCCGCTGATTGAGGCAACGCCGTGGCTGAAATGGCTTCCGCTGCAGGGACTGAATGAAGAAGAAATGATTGTAAGGATGCAGGCGGCAAAGGTGTATGTGGACTTTGGAAATCATCCTGGGAAGGACAGGATACCAAAGGAAGCCGCAAGCTGTGGTTGTTGTGTCATCACAAATAAAAAAGGAAGCGCTGCTTTTTATGAGGATGTCCCGATACCGGACGAATATAAATTCGATGATGTACATAATTCATATGACCGGATAGCAGCTCTGCTTCAGGATATTTGTGGGAATTATGAAGTTCATGTGCAGGAATTTGAGGTATACCGTCAGTTTATAGCAGGAGAAAAGGCGCAGTTTGAGAATGATGTGCAGAATATGCTATGTATTTTTCAGCAGGAGTTTGAGGAGAAAGGTAAAATTGCGGATATGTCAGTGAATGAACCGTATACCGAAACATATATACAGGAAGAGGAACGGCAACAACGCCTGTGGCATGAGAAAAATATGGTGATGGAAAAAAATTATCTTGCCCGGATTGATAATTTGCTTGAGCAGTCAACGCTGGAGGCACGGCAGACATTAGTGCTTTTATTTTCAGATTCATCTTTTTTAAATATATTTGGGGCGCGGACTCCGATTGCATACATGGGTGTTGTTATGAAAATTTATGAAAAAGAAATAATGGCGGGCGAAGAACATACTATTTTGGATATGGGGGTATCATACCAGGGGATTATAGGTAAGCTGACAGAACTGAAGTTTATATTATGGAGAATAATATTTGCCAATCAGAAAGAGGGAGAGGGGATGCTCCTTGAATTTATTCGGCAAAACAATGCCACACCATATATGCTGCAGCATCTGGTGCTGACAGCTTCCGTTAATAAGAAAGAGATTTTGCTAAAACTTGCAGATTTGTTTTTAAAACAGAATATGTTGCGTTTTGCATTCCATATGTTGGATTATATGACACAGTTATTTCCAGAAGATGAAAGCAGCTGGTGCATGACTGCTGATTTTTGTGGCAGTACCGGAAATATAAAGCAGGCAGGTGCTTATTTGTCAAAAATAAAGAATCCGGGGGAAATGACAGAAAGGATCAGACAGAAGTATGGATGCTAAAAAGATTTGTTTTATTATGTGTGTGAATAATGAACAGTATATGCAGGAAGCTATGGGTTATATTAATAATCTTGAGCTGCCGGATGGTTATTCGCTTGAAATCCTGACAGTATTTGATGCATCAGGTATGGCTGCCGGATACAATGAGGCAATGAGATCATCTGATGCAAAATATAAAGTATATTTGCATCAGGATGTTATGATAGTGGAAAAAAAATTTATAAAATATCTGCTGGAACTGTTTTCCGATCCATCTATTGGTGTTATTGGGATGGTAGGGGCAACAGCATTACCTGAGAATGCTGTTATGTGGTATGGACCAAGAGTTGGAAGAATTTACAGCAGTAATATTGTGAAAATGACGGATGCACAGATTGGGGAGGTTACAGGGGTATATCAGGAAGTTGAGGCTGTGGATGGACTCCTGATTGCAACGCAGTATGATTTGGAGTGGCGTGAAGATGTGTTCCATAAATGGGATTTTTATGACGTATCACAAAGTTTTGAATTTCGAAAGAAAGGCTATAAAATTATTGTACCAAGAATGGAACGGACATGGTGCATTCATGATGATGGTTTTGTGAATTTAACAGATTATTATGAAGAAAGAAAAAAATTTATAAAAGAATACAACTGGGGAAGAAAGAAAAATATTTTACTGGTTACATCAATATCACGTTATTCATCCTCGGACAAATATATTGTAGAATGGGCATCTGCTTTACGGAGACTGGGATGTAATACATGTGTTCTGGACGGGTGGTCACTGGCGCAGCCTGCGCTTTACAATTATGTGCTTTCAACTTGTAAGTTTGATGTTGTACTGGATGTGAATGGGATTCTCTGTTCCTGGGGTATCACAAAGAATTTGCCACCGGAAACCATATACGGAATTTATGTATGTGATCCTCCGACTGCATCGGACCTGCAGGACAAGCTGATACAGGCAGATGATAGAACAATCATTTTCCCCTGTGACAGAAATTTCTGCGATTATATAGACCAGTATTTTCCAATGGTAAAACATACGAAGTTTATCCCGTTGTCCGGCTGCTGTTATCCGGTATATGTACCATATGAAGAACGTACAATGGATGTTATTTTTACTGGTACCTATACAGATCCTGAATGTTACAGACAGCAGGCACTTTCCAGATTCGAAAAGGGTTCAGTTATGGCACGGTTTGTGGAGGATATGCTGGAGGATATTGTTTTTCATCCGCATCTTACCCAGCCGGAGTGTCTCTCCAGAACTCTGAAAAAATATAATCTTGACGTTAGTGACAGCGATTTTCATGAGCTTGCAGGCGAGTTTCTGGTAATTGACTTTTATGCACGATCTTATTATAGGGACAAAGTAATCCGGACACTGCTGGCTGCCGGTATAAAGATTGATGTGTTTGGAAATGGATGGGATAATTTCTACACAGAGCATAAAGAAAACCTTATCTGGCATGAAGGCGGTTCTTATGCGGCATCCAAGGCACTGGCAAATGCGAAGATTGCATTAAATATCATGCCGTGGTTTAAGGATGCGTTTCAGGAGCGGATTGCATCAGCAATGCTGAGCGGAACCGTTGCAGTAACGGATGAAAGCAAATATATTTTAGAAAATTTTGAAGATGATAAGGAACTGGTCATCTTTTCCCTGAAGGAGACGGATTTACTTCCGGAGCGTATTAAATATTTACTGGAACATCTGCGGGAAGCAGCGGAAATTGCAGAAAATGGCAGGAAAAAGGCACAGGATCATACATGGTCACAAAGAACATATGACATGATGCGGGCAATGGAAGAAGAGTTTGGGGTATTCCTGATTCAGGAAGGTGAAGGCCGCGAACTGGAATATGAAATTGAGTATCCGGATAAAAATAACATGATGCTGGATGCGGTTTATGAACTGCATAAGATGGCTGCATTTGCTGATAATGATATTAAGAAACTGGAAGATATATCAGAGACTGATATAGAATTACTGCGAAAGAAGTTTGGTGATTTTATACGTCAGTTTTCCGGACATCTGGATGGTATGGAGATGTGTGATGCAGTCA
>CAYNOE010000184.1:4170-6100 GCA_964398745.1 uncultured Lachnobacterium sp. | reverse complement strand
TGGTGTTTTCGTGGTTATTTTAGCATTTTCTGGGAAATTCTGTAAAGTATAGGAATTGCAGGTTCTTCATTATTTTGCGGTTAATTTGTGCATCAGATTTCTATTCTTCCAGGCATTACACCCGATTCTTCATTTGCTGTATGGCAGAGCACATGTACTCGTCCGCCTGAATCCTCGACTGTTAGATTTCTTACATTACTTTCACCATCCGGAATGGTTATATTCAGTTTATGTCTGTAATCGTCAATTTCATAAACAAGACCGCTAAACATCGTTGCTGGCAAAAGTATTTGGCAAGGCATATCAGGCATTTGGTTTACAGCAATTGGAAGGTTTGGATAAATCAGTTCCCCTATGCATAAACTCGGTAGTCTGTACATTGGACATTCTTTTACGCCGCCTAAACCGCCAATTGGCAGTCGTTTATGTGCAGATACACCGCCAAGGGCTGATATCAGACCTTCATCATCCAGCCAGACTGGAAACACAGCTCCTGTATCAAGTAATGCAGATATATTATTCAATGTCTGTATATTGAGTATAGGCCGCTGTTCTGAATTATCCAGCTTCAATGTAAACTGTATCATTTATCCCTCCTCAATACATCATACCAGAAAATAGTATACCATTGGGGTCTGTATGACGTGCTATTATCTTACCCTTAGTCTCTATCTGCATTCTGGTCAGTTCACTTTTTGTTTTTCCGGTGTAACAGACTATCGCCGAAATAACCGTGGCACCATCCGGTGCATCCCACTCGACATCATCCAGCCCCACCCACTGGTTTGGATACTTTTTTGTTATTTCTTCCCATGTCATCCTTTCATTCATAAATACCATTCCTTCCTTATGGTGTTACTACAAGTCAAAAGGTTTTTGGTGTTATCAGGGTTATTGTAATATCTTCGGGAAATTCTGTAAAGACTATGTATTGGGAGAATTTTATTGAGATTCAGTCTAAAGACCGACTTCGTGTATTCTTCTTAGCACACTGCTCTTTTTCACTTCAAATAATTCGGACAAAAATGTTACGATGTACTGCTCGGAATTATATGAATCCAAAAGAGCGTTTACATAATGCTTTAGAAACAGCTTTGCAGGCATTAGCAGCTCTGCAGCAAACCTGTCAGCTCTGAGCTCTGCGTCCGACTCATATTTCTTCTTTGGGTAAGCTCTTGAAAAAAGGAATCTGCTATTACTGTATTTTGGGTTCCCTACATAGTCAAACAGGTAATGTGCAACAATAAACCTCTGATGATAAAGTTCCTCGCTATCGGAAACAAGAATTGCTTTGTCCGTCCCATAAACGTCACGTGTGGTCCCACCAACATAAATATTGCCGGAAATATCTTCATTCATATTTTTTACAGAAAAAGAGGTAAAACCAAAACCCTCTGCTATTTTCAATACAGGTATGGCGCACTCTATAGCAGAATACCCACCTGATTCAAGCACTTCATCAGCAAGAATTTCAGCTTTTCCAACTGAATAATCAGCCGCCGGGTGCTTCTCAAGCCTGTTTATGAGTTTTTGATACTTTAATTCTCTTATTTGTCTTTTTCTCCAGCTCTTATCTGCGGCAAAGTTAATTATTTTCCCCATCTTATCCACCTACAATTTTAACATTATCTAATTATGAAGAATGTATATTTATGTCTATTGACTACTTATACATGATAATTTATTATTACATTTTACTATGGGGAAATAATGATGCTTTCACGGTTATTTTGTGCATCAGATTTCCATTCGTCCTGGTATTACACCCGGTTCTTCATTTATTGTATGGCAGAACACATACACCCGTCCGCCTGAATCCTCGACTGTTAGATTTCTTACATTACTTTCACCATCCGAAATAGTTATATTCAGTTTATGTCTGTATATTGAGTATAGGCCGCTGTTCTGAATTATCCAGCTTCAATGTAAA
>CAYNOE010000184.1:0-4070 GCA_964398745.1 uncultured Lachnobacterium sp. | reverse complement strand
CTGTGTCATTTATTCCTTAATACATCATACCAGAAAATAATATACCATCAGAATCTGTATGACGTGCTATTATCTTACCAGCTCCTAAACGGAACGCAGGTATGAATCTGCCTCGTCTGATAAAATCTGGAACTCTTCTATCAAAAGAGATTTTATTCTGGTATCCGCAGCACCAACGCGGCGTAAGGCAACTATGGTTTTTTCCATTCCCTCAGCTCTTCCCTCAGCTCTTATCTCTTCCATTATGCTACACATATATGTCTGTCCCTCCTTACTCTCTTTTAAAAATTTCACGCGGTCCCGTAACATTTTATGATGCATGTCTGCTGCACTGCTGCATTTAAAGTCATGAATCAGCCATCCCAATTCAGAAGTTTCTCTGCACTCACAGTTCACATAAATAATATGCTCCCCGTCACCAAAGCACTGTCTGGTTTGCAGATTCAAGGTACTGCTTGTGCCTCGATACATTTCTCTTGTTTGTGCTATTACCATTACTTTCACTGAAAAAATCAGTTTTCTCCGGTTCATCTGTATTTTGCATTATAATCTTTCCTCCAGTTTAATCATACAGCAGGAAAACCCGTCATGCAATAGAAACCTCAAAGAAATAAACTGTTATCCTCTGGGTATTTACTCATCATTTCAGATACTAATAATGGTATTTCCCCTGTTTTTTCTTAAGAAAAAATACCATCACGATAACTGCCATAACTTCTGCTGCCACAATGGAAAGCCATATGCCGTCCACCTTCCAGACCAAAGGCAGGAGCATGACTGCTGCAATCTGAAATACCAGTGTCCGAAGAAAAGATATTGCCGCCGAGGTCAGTCCGTCATTTAATGCCGTAAAAAACGAAGAGCCGAATATTGCAAATCCCGAAAACAAAAATGAAACCGAGAATATTGAAAATGCATGGACCGTTAAATCCAGCAGTTTTCTGTCATAGCCTACAAATATAACAGACAGCGGTTTTGCCAACACGAAAGCGGTTTTGCCAACACGAAAGCGGTTTTGCCAACACGAAAGCGGCAATGAACATGATAACTGCAAATATCCCAATCAGAACAAAACTCTTTTTCCGAAGTTCCTGTAATTCCTTATGCGCGCCTGCACCGTAATGATAACCGATAACCGGGGCTGTCCCAACGGAATAACCGATAAACACCGCCTGAAAAATCATGCTGACATACATCAGCACGCCATAGGCGGCAACCCCGTCCTCACCCGCATATTTCAGTAACTGCACATTATAGAGCATACTTACAATGGACATGGAGATATTACTCATCAATTCGGAAGAACCGTTAATACAGGTTTTTACCAGCGCCGGTCTGTCAAACTCTGTTTTTCCGAGTCTTAAACGGCTGCTGTTTGGCCGTGCAAAATAAATAAACGGAAATAAGCCTCCGACACACTGGCTCAGTGCTGTTGCAGCCGCCGCACCCTCCAGTCCCCAGGAAAGGACTGCAACAAACAGTGCATCCAGAATGATATTGGTTACTCCTGCTGCAACAGTTACACAAAGTCCGAGTACCGGTTTTTCTGCTGTTGCAAACAGGCACTGAAACTCATACTGGAGAATATACGCAGGAATTGCCAGAAGGATTATGCGTCCATAGGTGACACAGTTTTCCAGCATCTGCCCATCCGCACCAAGCGCCGCCGCAATGGGACGGATAAAAATAAACCCCAGAACTGCCAGTAAAACACCGCACGCCGCGGAGATATATATAATAAGTGAAAAAAGACGGTTTGCCTGTTCTGTTTTCCCCTCTCCCATTGTTTTTGCAATAAGCGCACCGCCCCCGGTTCCGAACATAAACCCGAAAGAGCCAAGTATCATCAGAAACGGCATAATAAAATTGACTGCCGTAAATGGTGTTTTTCCAACATAATTTGAAACAAAAAAACCGTCCACCACGCCGTATACGGAGGTGAACACCAGCATAACCACTGACGGAAAAGCAAACCGCAGCAGTTTTGAATAATTAAAATGATCTGAAAGCTGAATGTGCATAATTATAACTCCTTTATTTTTTCCCTGAAATCTGTAAGATACCTCTGTGTTAATCCGATATAGGAATTTATTTCTTCATCCGACCAGCTGCCAAAGATTTCATTTTCCATTTCAATCAGATGAAAAACTGAATCCTTTGCAAACTGATACCCGCTGTCGGTAAGACATACTTTCTTTTTTTCTTCCCCCGCAGCTTTCCAGGCAGACAATGCCTTCGGCTTCCAGCTTGCGCAGGGCGGAATTTATGGTCTGCTTGCTTGCACTGGAAGTAATGCGGCTAAGCGGACATTCCCCTCCATGCCAGCAGACTGTGTAAAGGATTAGCATGGCACTGTCCGACAGTCCCAGGCTAAGCGCCGCCTCATGGTACGCTTCATCAATTTCTGATATTAAAAGGTTAAAATGCTTCATGTGTGCGTTTACATAATATTCCATTTTGTCCTCCTGGTTTGTACGATATCATACAAAAGTCAAGTGGGGGATTTCAGTCCTGCTCTATCTCATATTCGTAATACCCCGATCCCAGTTCCTGCTCTGCCCTGCCCGGCAGTACCAGGGTTGCAGACGCATTCACCGGAATCCTGCAAAAATACAGTATTTTACCCTCTTCTCTTCTGAATCCGCTTTCTATCCTTCCAAGAGGACCTGCAACGCTGCCCTGGGCAAATCCCAGCATCCCCACATCGGGTTTTAACAGGAAATGCGTATATCCGGGATGTTCCTCCTGTCTTTGGATACCCAGGATATCCTCATACATCCACGATAAAACGCTTCCTAAAGAATAATGATTAAAGGAATTCATGGTATTATATTCCCCGAATCCCCGCTCCTTCGTATAAGAATCCCAATGCTCCCATATTGTAGTGGCTCCCTGCGTAACCGGATACAGCCATGAGGGAAACTCTGTCTGCAGAAGCATCCTCCATGCCTCATCCCTGTACCCGTTCCTGCCCAGTGCTTTTATTAGCAGTCCGGTTCCAAAAAATCCGGTTTCCACTTTGAAGCCGTTTTCCCTTACCTTCCCCGCCAGAGGTCCTGCCATACGCTCCGTATCGTCTGTCACACCATACTCCAGTGCCAGTGCATAAGAACACTGTGTATTACAAAGCCTGCCGTCTATGGTGAGGGTACGCCCGGTTTCTTTCTCCACAAATGTCCGGTTCCAAAAACTACGGATTTTCTTTTGCAGCAGGCTGTACTTCTCCTGTTCCTCCAAAAGGCTTCCCCCTGTCATCTCCCGGTGCATATCCTGCCCTGTAGATATCCAGTCTGGGGGCATCTGTATTCTCTATGTTTACTTCATAGCGTATATAATTTTCTCCTGCAAGTCCATATTCATTCAGCAGCCCGTCCAGCAGCCGGTAATCCCCTTCTCCAAATACGATTCCCGCCCGGACCGCTCCTTCTGACATGCGAAAATCAGATGTGATGCAAAATACACCCCTTGTCCTTGCCATTACGGTATATCTGGGTACAGCAATCCACCGGGCGCCTTCCCATGCACTGATATCCGGATTCATAAGACCTGTTTCAAACCAGCCATCCGCTCTGGCATCCTCATTTACCTGATTCCATACCTGCAAAAGAACATGATACCTTGTACACGCCTGCAATGGGAACCCCTCATATACGATTCCCGATGCCCGGTTTGATTTTATCTTTCCTGTATCCCAGACCATTTCGCTGTTTTCATCTGACTTTATCTGTATCCTATATGCACTCTGAAAAATGTTATGCTTATCTGACTGCAGTTCCCATGAAAAACGGGGTGCCTCTTCATCAATCCCTATAGGACATTCCTGATATTCTGTATATAATTTTACAATTTCCATATGAAATCCCATCCTTTCGATACCATTGTAAACACAGTATAAAGAAATCACTCACGTACCACAATTGCGCATTTTAAACATTTTTCCTATCATTTTTTATCCTTTATGGTATAATTACTAAGCAGGACATCTGAAACATATTACTCCTGCTTACAACATGGGAGGTTATTTATGAATCTGGATTTGATTTTGGATTATTTTGAAAAATACAATGAAC
>CAYNOE010000183.1:0-6118 GCA_964398745.1 uncultured Lachnobacterium sp. | reverse complement strand
AATAAAAATAAAGCTGCTGCTTTACTGTTACTGTTCATGGGGCAGGAATCGAAGGTCAACTGAAATTTCTATTTAC
Source organism: uncultured Lachnobacterium sp. (assembly GCA_964398745.1). Taxonomy (GTDB): domain Bacteria; phylum Bacillota; class Clostridia; order Lachnospirales; family Lachnospiraceae; genus Roseburia. Next base: position 6,042 of record CAYNOE010000183.1, on the reverse strand, counting down.
ATTTTGTTATTTTATGTTATTATTACTATAACCCCGGAACAAAAGCATGATATCTGGTATCGTTTCACTTGTATGTGAAATTCCTGCTACCGTTTTTGGAATACCGGGAATTATCATGAAAGGAACTTTGTACATGGAAATACAGTACGAAAAGGAAGCTGCAAAGCATATTGGAAAGATGGATACCATTTTTAATGTTCTGTTAAAATTTATTCCAGAAACTCCTCCGACGCCCGAAGAAATGGAAGCCATAAAAAGGGCTGATAAAAGTATTTCCGAACATGGTACTGTTTCCCATGAAGACATAAACTGGGATTAAACCATATTTCTGCCTGCAGTTCCACGGCCAGCCCATACCCTCCCTGTTCCAGAAAATTCCATTCGATATAAAAATCCAGAAATCAGATTACTTCACAGCAGCAGGGTCTTTCCTATGATATAAAAAGGCGGTCACTGCCCAAACAGTGACCGCCCGCGGGTTTTAATCATTCCCGCCATAAAAAGCTTTAAAAGTTTTGTTATTTTTCTCCCTCACTTATCTATAACTTTGTCCTGACGACAGCGGCTGATACAGCCACTCCTCATACCGCTTTAATGCCTTATTAAAAATTGTACTCGGTATACCGTCACGGCTTCCTGCTTCACGGATATTTCCATTCTTTATAATACACCTTGTCCTGTTAATCGTAAATTCCCGGCTGGTATCCACACCGAGTTCCTGCAGGAACGCAATAATCATGGATGAATCCCCGTATCCTGTATAAATCGCATCTGCCGGGCACTGCTGGTCTGCAAAATGAATCAGTGCAGTCAGTTGTCCAATCATCCGGTTCAACTTTTCATCATCGTCACGGCTGCCGTGCCCAAAGCCTTCTCCCTGAACACCGTCTTCCAGAACGGTTATCCGGTATCCGTTTCCCAGATTAAACGAATCCCCGACTGCAATGTTAATACTGTTTGTCAGGGAATCATATGCCTTGTGCTGGTGTGTTTTAAAAGGACTGTTGCCTATCTGGGTAAACTGGCTGATTTCCTCTGGTGAATAACGGAGTCCTATATACTCAGTCAGCACTCTCTCTCCATTCACATAATACTCCTCTGTGATAGCATCAACCGTTTTACAAGTAATTTCAAATTCATTACCTTTGGAAGGATCAAATGCATTCTCTGCGTCTCCACTCCTTGAAACATCCTGGCAATACCTAAGCAACGTCTCTATACCGCCCTTTCTTCTCCTGTCATACCCATTCAGTTCCGTGGTTTCCTCCGCAGTTATATCCCCGTTGTAATAACTGACAAATTCATCGCTGCTTCCATCTTTTGATGAAATTTTTCCAGTCTGCAAATTATACATACAAGTATAACTGCTCCCTACTCCGCTCACTCCCATAAGCAGTCTCCTTTCTTCATTAACCAAAACCATTTTAGACAGGCACAGATCCGGAATATTCCAGTCTGTACCGTGTCTTTGTCTTCTGTATCGGCATAATATGCAAATAACATAATATTGTCTCCATGTTTTTATTTTACATATTGCCCCCTGTTGTTATTTGTTGTACGGCTCCATAACACACTGAAAACTTCCATTTAGCGTTGCAGACCAATGGGTTGATCCATGCATATTCCTTGCACATGATGCACCAAATGTCCAAACCTGCCCCAATGAAGCACCAGAAATTCCACCAATTGTATTTTCTCCGCTTCCGGTATTGTAATAAGTCTTTCCGCCCGCGCTCATATACTTATTTAATTCAGTACATGCAGATCCGCGGAAAAAAGAATCCGTTATGGACATATTTACTATTGCAGTCTGGGACGGTACTTCTCCCACCATATTAAACGAATATTTGTCATTAGGACTATTCAAACCACCTGTCTGCCCGTATGTCGGAAAACCAACAATCCTATACGTCTGAATTGCCGGTCCCACATAAAAGAAATAATGCATTTCATCCCCTTTCCATTCTCCATTACTACAAACCCTTATGTAAAATGTTCCTGTGTCTTGCGCCTTAAAATAAAATGCCTTTTCACCTATATCCATTAATTCCGGCTTCTCATTCGGATCTGTTGTATAATAATAACCCTTATCAAAATTATAAAGCTCAATATACCAATTTCTTTTCCCAACATTTCTCAAATCAACAAAATAAGTCTGTCCAGCTGTTATGCTTACGGTATACCAGTCTTCATCTGTTGCTGAATGTAATCCCGCATGTTTCATTCCCAGATCATATAACTGGTCTCTCCCTGTCAACTGTGTCGTTAAAGTTTCAACCTTACTGTATGGATATGCGGTTTCCCGAGTATCATTCGGCTCGAAATCATCCGGCGTTGTGGTATACGGCTGAATACCGTCCTCTGCTGAAAATTGTTCCAACTGCTCCTCATCCAGCTTCTCCGGCTTCATTTTATCAAGCTGTTCAAGCTGTGTTTCTTCCCAACTTTTTTCTTCTGACTGAATTTCCTCCACAACAGGTACTTCTTCTGCCATCACCGGTACCTGCGACAGCATCGTAAAAACCATTACAAGGCTTACTATTTTTCTAACTTTCATCATCTTGTTCTCCTTTTCTTTTCAGGCGAAATTGTTAAAGGTTTCCTCCAATTTCTATTTGTTCACTGATACATATCAAAACTTTCATTCTGCTGGCAGCTTCCTAAAAAGGCACTCCCAGACCGACACTCTCCAAAACAAAGGCATATTCAGACACATTTTCTTTTTTCCATAGTTCTCGCCTCCCTTCACTACAACAGTTTTCATTAATGTATCGTATATGCTGATTCGGTATTTTTTTTACACTGTCATTATACCATCATTTTTCGACATGTCAATATTGACTTTTTATTTTTTTAGTGTTATGGTATAAAAAATACTGTTATATGAATGGAGTTACACAATGAGTACAAAAAGAAATCCCAGACTTACGGGGCGGGACATGGATATACTGAATATCCTCTGGGAATCCGAAAATCCCATGACTGCTTCAGAAATCACAAATGCAAAGGACGGACTGACAATTAATACAGTGCAGTCCGTGTTACGCAAACTGCTAAAGCAGGAACTGGTTGAAGTGGCAGATATCGTTTACAGCGGGACGGTTCTTTGCCGGAGTTACCGCGCCGCAGTATCCGCTGAGGAGCTTACCCTTTCCCGCTTTGTCAGTGAGAGCCGGCAGGGTTCCGGCGGGATTTCCCCGTCCTCCTTTGTCGCGGCACTGCTGGATACGGAGACGGACAAAGAAACACGCGCAAAGGAAATCCAGAATCTGGAACGTTTACTGCGGGATTATAAAAAGAATCTGAATTTATAGTTTTTTATGAATATATAATAAGGGGGAGAGTGTTATGCTGACTTTTTCCAGTTCTTCCGTGCTGATGTCCATACTGTTCAGCAATATAATGCTGGTAATCCTTTACTTCATATTCCGAAACAGCAGGATTATGATGGATATCGGTTATAAACTTCTTGTGCTGTTCATTGGAATAACCATACTGCGGTTTCTCTTTCCGTTTGAAATTCCATACAGCACAAACATCCTCTTTCCGGAGAAACTGTCCGATATTCTGATTCTTTGTTTTAAGGAAACCCTGATTAACGCCGGAAGTCTGTCTCTGTCCGGCTTTCAGATTTTGCTGGTAATCTGGACAGCCGGAAGCTGCATTGCAATGCTCCGCTATCTTCTGTCCTGCCGCTCTTTCCATAAAACAATTAAGACAAAAGGCATAGATATTTCAGCGGAAGAGCCGTACCATTCCCTGCTGGAGGAGATTTGTAGAAAAAGCGGTAAGAAAAACCGTTTTCATGTGATAAATCTGTCCAGCATCCCTTCGCCTATGATTACCGGCATCCGGAAACCATATATTCTTATTCCGGAAAATTTCGATATGAAAGAGCAGGACCTGTACTACATATTAAGCCATGAAACAGCACATTTTTTCCACCATGACCTGCTCCTTAAGTTTTTTTCTGAACTGCTGGGGATTCTCTACTGGTGGAATCCTTTTATGATGCTCTTAAAGCGGCAGATTGCCACAATGCTGGAGCTGCGTATTGATTTAGAAATTACTGACTCCCCTGACCTGCAGAACCGGGTGAATTACCTGGACTGCCTGCTCAACGCGGCAAAAGCAGGGACATCCCCTGCCCCTGCCATCTCCTTCTGCAGTAACGGTGAATCTCTGCTGACACAGCGGTTTTCCATCATTATGAACAGCCCACAGAAGAAAACCAGCCGGAAAAAGCAGGTTCTGCTCTCACTGTTCATGGTCGGCTTATACTTCTTCTCCGTCTTCTTCATCTTCGAACCAAGTGGTTCTATTCCACCAGAAGTTGAAGCTGAAACATATGAGATTTCACCGGAAAATTCCTACCTTGTGGAAAACCCGAATGGAACCTATGACTTTTATCATAATGATACTTACCGGTCAACAATATCACATATAGACGAAACTTTCTTAAACCTGCCAGTTTATAAATATTACAAGGAGGATTTACAATGAACAAACACATGAAAAATTTATTACCACTCTGCTTCGCAGCCGCCTTTTCTTTCAGCCTGATGGCTGACAGTAATGCACTGCCCCTTTATACAGCCCCGGCGCCTGTATATGGAACGGATTCAGGAATCAGCCCCCAGTCTGATGATATCGTATGGCGTTATAAAGACGTAAACGGTAAAACCTATAAACGTAAGTATAACCGTACCACCAGAAAATGGATTGGCGACTGGATATTAATTCCTTAGTCCCAATGCCATGCCAATCAGCCGCCTGGCCTGGTCAGCCATAAACAAAGGAATATTCAAAACATCGTCATCCAGCTTCAGATTCTCCAGAGAAAACCGGACCCGGAGTTTTACCTGCTCCGGGAATAGTTCTTTAAACTTTTTAAGGCTCCTGCCGGTGGTATGAAGAGCTTCCTCTTCCTCTCAATCATCTCATCAATGCGTTCCATATAGGATTTTACATCCTTTACATTTTCCGCACGAAGGATACGTTTCTTTTCATTTTCCGGCATATTCTGGCGTACATATTTGGTGCTTGCGCCTGCGCCAAGCGCCGCAATCGTCTGTTTTTCCTCCATGATCAGAATATTATATACCCCGGCCTTTCCTTCCTTTGCATACCCGACATTTTCCATATTGCCCGCCATGCCTTTCTGCCGGTACAGATAATACGGAAAAAGTCCCATGCTGTCACAGTATTCCGCACACAGCTGCATATGTTCCATGGTATTCACCATCTGCATCTTTTCGTAATAATCCTTATAAATATTCAGCGCTGCCGCACGCTTTACTGCAAGCGAATGAACAGTAAGACTGTCCGGCGCAAGCTTTGTGATTTCTTCCAGCGTGTTTCTGACATCATTTATATCTTCCCCGGGCAGCCCGAGAATCAGATCCATATTAATATTGTCAAAACCAAGCTTTCTTGCCAGCAGAAAACTGTCTATTGTCTGCTGAACTGTGTGATGCCGTCCGATAATCTTTAAAGTTTCCTGCTTCATGGTCTGTGGATTAATGGAAATCCGGCTGATTCCATGTTCCCGGAGTACCAGAAGCTTTTCCTCCGTAATGGAATCCGGCCGCCCTGCCTCCACGGTAAATTCCAGACAGTGGCCAAAATCAAAACTGTCCTGCAGTTTTTCAATCAGGCGCTTTAGCTGATATGGTTTTAATGTTGTCGGCGTACCGCCCCCGATATACACTGCATTAAGCTTTTTGTCCGCAAATGCCGCAGCCGTATAGTCGATTTCTTTTTCGAGCGCATCCAGGTATGCGTCCACCTGGTTTTCCCATGCCGCAAGCGGATAGGAGGTAAAAGAACAGTACAGACAGGTACTTGGACAGAACGGGATGCCGATATAAAGACTATATCCGTTCTTATAATCCAGCTTTGACAAAAGCTTCTGCTCACGTTTGGCAATTTCAATGGAAAGCGCAGTTTTTTCCCCGGATGCAAAATAGGTTTCTTTCATACAGGAGAAAATTTCCGCATCACTTTTTCCTTCTTCCAGCATCTTCATCACGATTTTGACCG
>CAYNOE010000182.1:0-6136 GCA_964398745.1 uncultured Lachnobacterium sp. | reverse complement strand
TTAGTATGATAGAGTAATTGTGGATACTAGATGAAGGGGGCGAAAAAATGATTACAACCAACGCTTTTAATTTCATAAACGTACTGGACAAAGCTGCTGATGCAAGCTGGAAAAGGGAGAACGTTATTACAAACAATCTTGCAAATGTCAACACACCCGGCTTCAAGCGCAAGGATGTGAACTTTGAGGGAGCATTGAGGGAAGCGCTCGGGAACTGCAGGATGGAATCCCTGGATGATAAATTGAAACATCTGCAGGATGCAAGACTTAATCCTTCCGTGTATACGGATTTATCTAATTACTCCTACCGCCTGGACGGCAGTAACGTGGATGTGGATGTGGAAGAATCCGAGTTTGCTTCAGAGCAGATCCGCTATCAGGGAATTATTGCAGCGATTAATAATGAATTTAATTGTATCAGAACAGTACTTAGCTAAGGAGGAATGAACCATGGCATTTTTACAGGCGTTTAATATCAGCGCATCCGGGATGACCGCAGAGCGTTTCCGCATGGATATCATAGCGGAAAATATTGCAAATATACATACGACAAGGACAGAAAATGACGAACCGTACCGCCGCAAGATTGTAAATTTCCAGGCGAGGCCGGTGACTTCCTTTTCCCAGTATTATTCAGCGTCCAAGAATGCAGCGGTTGGAAACGGGGTCAAGGTGGTTTCCGTTAAGGAAGACCATGAAACAGAATTTGTAATGGAATACGATCCGGCAAATCCGGATGCGGACGAAAACGGATATGTGTCTTATCCGAACGTAAACACAGTTACGGAAATGACAAACCTGATTGATGCGCAGCGCGCCTATGAAGCAAATGCGACTGCGTTTGAGGGAACCAAGAGTATTGCGCAGACTGGGCTGTCCATCGGACAGTAAAAGGACAGGCCTGCTGCTTATATTTGAAGGGTATTGCATAATGGCCTGGTATGAGGATTATATAATTTTAGAGAGGAGACAAAAACATGGATATTTCAATGTTATCCGCTGTCACATCGGATTACCTGAATACATATGCGAAGCAGGAGAAGCTGCTTCCGGCGGATGAAGATTCGTTTAGTACTGTGCTTGACGCGGCAATGAAATCACTTGATGAAACAGACGGCCTGAATAAGGCGGCGCAGGCGGAAGGATTGCGCTTTATGCTGGGGGATGTGGAAAATACACATGACCTTTTGATTGCGGAAACCAAAGCGGTAGAAGCTCTGCAGTTTACAAATGCTGTTAAAAATAAACTGATTGACGGATATAAAGAACTGATGCAGATGCAGATTTAGTGAGAGAGGTTTGACATGCCAGAACAAGTACAGAACATAGCCGGCCGTGTGGCCGAGTGGTGGAAAAAGTTTAATATAAGGCAGAGAGCACTGATTTTAAGCATCACGGCAGTAGTACTTCTCTCCCTTGTAATTCTTGCAGTTGTGGTTACCCGTCCGGTTTACACGACACTGATTGACTGTGAAAACGCCAAACAGGCAAACCAGGTTAAGGAGATCCTGGAGGGGGGCGATGTCCGCTTCAGGGTAACGGATACCACACATTTTGAAGTAAACGTGGAGGATGAGAGCAATGCCAATATGCTGCTTGGCTCCAATGATATCTCCACACTTGGATATGATTTGACAAAGGCGGATATCAGCAAGGTGGTGGACGGAAGCTTTTCCACTACGGAAGCGGACAAGCAGAAGCTTTACAAGCAGTATCTTGAAACCAAGATGGCAGAGGATCTGGCGTCCAATGAAATGATTGAATCAGCAAAGGTTTCCCTTGATATCCCGACGGATGACGGAACGCTGATTTCCCGGATGGAGGAAAGTTCTGCAAGCGTATCCCTTGAATTAAACGGGAGCATGGATGAGGATCAGGCGTATGCAGTCGCAAGGTTTGTTGCTACGGCGCTTGGAAATGATTCCTTAAAAAACGTTACAATTATTAACCAGAAAAATGCCAGTATTTTATACTCGGGTGCAGATATGGATTCTGATGCCGCTTTTACATCCCGCAATCTCGGGGTTAAGCAGAAAGAATCGGCCAGAATTAAACAGGAAGTCAAGGATGTGCTTGTGGATTCCGGCATTTATTCGGATGTGCAGGTCGGTCTGAACCTGGAAATGAATTTTGACAAAACAGAAAAGACCACGCATAATTATTCCCATCCGGAAGGACAGGATAACGGGGAACTGATACAGAACCATATTTATGATTCGAATGCTGTTGGAGGAAACGCGGCTACGCCGGGTACGGACTCCAATGATGACACACCGACCTATGTAACGCAGGACGGCGAACCGTCAGAGTCGAGTATTTCCGAGCAGGATAACAAATATGCCCCGAATGAGGAAATTACAAAAACGACCAACAACGGCGGAACGATTGACGGTGAGAACAGTTCGATATCAGTTGCTGCAACACGCTGGGTTGTTTATGATGAAGCGGAGCTTGAGGCAAGGGGCGAGCTGGATGATATGACCTTTGAGGAGTTTAAGGCGGCAAACAGCGACCCGGTCCAGGTGCAGACGGATCCAGAGATTCTTAACCAGATTGCCCAGGCAACCGGATTTGCACCGGAGAATATCGGGTTTATCTGTTTTGAACGGCCGCAGTTTGTGGAGAAGTCAGGCAAGAGTTTTGGAGTGACTGACATTCTGCAGATAGTGCTTGCGGTACTGATTTTCGCACTGCTTGGTTATGTCGTATTCAGAAGCACAAGAAAGCAGAAAGAGGAGGAGCCGGAACCGGAAATTTCGGTGGATGCACTGCTTGAAGCAACGGCAGATGCGGCGGCGGATAGTTTGGAAGATATAGGATATGCAGAAAAGTCTGAAACCAGACTGTTAATTGAAAAGTTTGTTGATGAAAATCCGGATGCAGTAGCACTGCTGCTGCGGAACTGGTTAAATGAGGATTGGGAGTAGTAGTTTATGGCAGAGACGTACACAGGAGTACAGAAGGCAGCCATTCTGTTGATTACATTGGGACCGGAAAAGGCTGCTACAATCTTTAAACATCTGAAAGAAGATGAAATCGAGGAACTGACGCTTGAGATTGCAAATACCAGAAGTGTTTCACCGCAGGTAAAAGAAACCATACTTGAAGAATTTTACCAGGTGTGTCTGGCACAGCAGTACATTGCAGAGGGCGGTATCGGCTATGCAAAGAAGCTTCTCGAACAGGCACTGGGAGAGGACAAGGCGCAGGGCGTTATTGCAAAGCTTACCGCATCCTTACAGGTACGGCCGTTTGAGTTTGTCAGAAAGACAGAGCCGAGCCAGCTCTTAAACTTCATACAGGACGAGCATCCGCAGACCATCGCGATGATTCTGTCTTATCTGTCATCTGCGCAGGCATCCCTTGTGCTGGGCGCGCTGCCGCCGGAAAAACAGGCGGATGTTGCAAAACGTATTGCAACGATGGACCGTACTTCGCCGGACGTTATTAAAGAAGTCGAGCGTGTACTGGAGCGCAAGCTTGCATCGCTTGTGAACCAGGATTACACCATTGTCGGCGGTATTGATGCAATCGTAAGCATCTTAAACAGCGTGGACCGCGGAACAGAAAAGCATATTATGGAGGCTTTGGAAATCGAAGAGCCGGAGCTTGCAGACGAAATCAGAAAGAAGATGTTCGTATTCGAGGATATCCTTCTTCTCGACGACCGTGCAATCCAGCGTGTGCTGCGTGAGGTGGAAAACAGCGACCTTGAGCTGGCATGTAAGAATACGCCGGAAGAGGTTCAGAATGTCATCTTCAAGAACCTGTCCAAGCGTCTTGCTGCAATGATTAAGGAAGACATGGAATTCATGGGACCTGTCCGTATGAAAGACGTGGAGGAAGCACAGCAGAAGATAGTTGCTGTTATAAGAAAGCTTGAGGATGCAGGTGAAATTGTAATTTCCCGTGGTGGAGGTGATGATATCGTTGTCTAGTTTGTTAAAACAGTGGTACATTACGGAAGATACCCAGATGCGTGTGATTAACTCAAATGAACGTGTCAGGGAGCGCCTGAAAGAACTGGAAGCCGAACAGAAGACCGTATCGCCTGACGGTGGCGAGCCCTCGTTTGAGGAAGGAATTGCCGTGCAGGAAATAGACCTTGAAGCAATCAGGGAGGATGTTCTTGCAAAAGCAAACGAAGAAGCCGAAGAACTTCTTGCGGCTGCAAAGGAAAAAGCAGAAAGAAGGCGGGAAGAAGCCGAGCAGGAAGCACAGGCATTATTCGAGGAACAGAAACGGCTTGGTTTTGAAGAGGGCGCTAAGGACAAGGAAGCCGAACTCGAAGCTGAAAAAACTGCAATGGAAGCCGAATACCGCTCCAGGCATGAAACACTTGAGCAGCATTACGGGGAAAAATTCTCCGAAATGGAATCAGATATCGTTGATGCGGTAATTACAGTTTTCAATAAAGTATTTGAAATACAGTTTGATGATAAGAGGGAAATTCTTCTGGCGCTTGTGAACCGTACACTGACAGAAGAAACCCCGGGAGAGCGGATACGTATACAGGTCAATGAAAAGAACCGCGCAATGCTTGAGGAGCATCTTGATGAACTGCAGGAAAGAGTCGGGCAGAGTGTGGCGATTGAGTTTATGCATGATACGAAGCTTTCTGATGAACAGTGCAGGATTGAAACCGAATACGGAGTGTTTGACTGTGGGATTGATACCCAGTTAAACGGTTTGATTAAGGACATCCGTTCCCTTGTATCGGTGGAACCGAAAGAACTGCTTCAGGCGGAGCCTGCAGCACAGGAAGCGGAAACGGGGTGCTGATTGTGGTTAAGGAAGCACAGAAATACTTAAGTCTTGGTGAACGCCAGTATTACAAAAGCTATGGAAAAGTAGTCAAGGTTGTAGGACTTACAATTGAATCAGTAGGACCCAGGGCACGTCTGGGGGATTTGTGCAAAATTTTTCCGGACGAGGTCAGTGGAGAGTTTGTTATTGCAGAAGTAGTCGGATTTCAGGAATCCCGCCTGATTCTGATGCCGGTTGACAGTGTAGAGGGCGTCGGGGTTGGATGTGTTGTGGAAAATACAGAACATCCGCTGTCCGTGTTAGTGGGCGATGATCTTTTGGGACATACGCTTGACGGAATCGGACGCCTGACCGACGGGGAGGAACTTGAAGAAATACAGGGTGAATATTATCCGCTTGAACAGTCACCGCCGGATCCGATGGAACGCGAAATCATACACGAAGTGCTGCCGCTGGGAGTTAAGGCGGTGGATGGACTGATTACAGTCGGAAAAGGACAGAGAATTGGAATTTTCGCAGGTTCCGGAGTCGGAAAGAGTACGCTGCTTGGAATGGTGGCGCGCAATACGAAGGCGGATATCAATGTCATTGCGCTAATCGGGGAGCGTGGCAGGGAGGTGCGCGAGTTTATTGAGCGTGACTTAGGACCGGAAGGTATGGCACGTTCCGTTGTGGTTGTTGCTACTTCCGACAAGCCGGCGCTGATTCGTAACAAATGCGCCAAGACAGCGACTGCAGTTGCGGAATATTTCAGGGATCAGGGCAAAGATGTCCTTCTTATGATGGATTCCATAACGAGATTTTCTCAGGCACAGCGGGAGATTGGACTTGCATCCGGGGAACCTCCGGTAACACGCGGGTATCCTCCGAGCGTATATTCCGAAATGCCAAAGCTTTTGGAGCGCGCGGGCACGAACGGAAAAGGTTCCATTACAGGGCTTTATGCCGTGCTGGTGGACGGGGATGACTTTAACGAGCCGATTACCGATACCGCAAGAGGTATATTAGACGGGCATATTATGCTGGACCGTAAGCTGGCACAGAAAAATCATTACCCGGCGATTGATGTTTTACAGAGTATATCCCGTGTAATGAGCACCATTGTGGAACCAAACCACAAGGAACTGGCAGGAAAGATGAAAAGCGTTTTGGCTACATACGGCGAGGCAGAGGATCTGATTAACATAGGAGCCTACAAAAACGGCTCCAATCCGGAAATAGATTATGCAATCCGCAAAATAAAAGAAGTCAATGAATTTTTATGTCAGGAGACAGGAGAAAATTTCCCGTTTGAAGACGAAATAGGGCTTCTGGCACAGGTATTTGAAAATTAATTGGAGCAGATATGGCAAAATTTTCCTACCGGATG